>CANRPD010000001.1 GCA_947632385.1 uncultured Clostridia bacterium
TTTGGGATGGCCTGAAGATGAGGAGGCGGGCGAATGACAAGATTGGAGCAACTGATACAAGAGCTTTGCCCGGATGGAGTGGAGACTAAAAAAATCAAGGAAGTTTATATCCGTCTTAAAGGGACACCTATTACTGCCGCAAAAATGAAAGAGATTGAAGAACCCAACGGAGAGGTCAAGGTTTTTGCAGGTGGGAAAACAGTAATTAATGCTGTGGAATCGAATATTCCTAATGCAAATATCATAAGAGTACCTGCTGTGTTAGTTCAATCACGCGGTGTTATAGATGTTGTATATTACGATGGCCCCTTTACGTTCAAGAACGAAATGTGGGCATATACTGCACCGAGCGCGGTTTCTGTTAAGTTCCTGTATTATATTTTAAAAAACAACATTTCTACTTTTCGAGAGATGGCGTCTGGCATGGGTTCTTTGCCACAAATCTCGCTATCGGCTACGGAAGACTTTATAATTCCTGTCCCACCCCTTCCTGTCCAGCAAGAAATCGTCCGTATTCTGGACAATTTCACGGAACTTACAGCGGAACTTACAGCGGAACTTACAGCAAGGAAGAAACAGTATAGCTTTTATATAAATAAATTATTTGAAAAAGCAAAAGATATTCAAATAACGACATTAGATCAGATTTCAGAAAGCCTCGATAGTCAACGCAAACCTGTAACGAGCGGAAACAGAGAGCCGGGTAATATTCCATACTATGGAGCATCAGGAGTAGTTGACTATGTCAAAGATTATATATTTGATGGTGATTATCTATTGATTTCCGAAGATGGAGCCAATCTTTTAGCGAGAAGTACGCCCATCGCTTTTTCAATCTCAGGGAAATCTTGGGTTAATAACCATGCTCACGTTTTGAAGTTTAAAGAATATGCAACGAGAAGATATGTAGAAATATATCTCAACTCAATAGATTTATCATACTATATTACAGGCGGAGCGCAACCTAAATTGAATAGGCAAAATATGAATAGAATTCCAATCCCATTGCCATCTATTGCCGAACAGCAAAGAATCGTTGCTATCCTTGACCGCTTCGATGCACTTTGCAATGACATAACGAAAGGTCTCCCTGCTGAAATTGCTGCACGAAATAAACAGTACGAATATTACCGAGATAAGCTGTTAGATTTCAAGGGCAGGTAGTAAAATCACAAAGAAAGGAAAAAAACATGTCTCCATCTATACAAACATATAATATGGATTTGCTTGACAGAGCTGCAATAGAATCCTTGGTTTGGGAAGCTCTACGAAAAAAGTGGCCACGTGATAGCTATTATTCCGGCGCTTCCTCTTATAGAGCTGGGTTTAGCGATATATGTATGTCTGTTGCAGAACTTGCCGTCAAGAAGCAGCAGATAATGCCATTAAAGACTCCTGCTTTTCAGCCATATACAAGAGTTGTATCAGAGGGAGGCCAGCGGCAAATTGCAAGTGTCCTCTGGGCTTTGGTGGCACAGGAGATTCTTTATATTGATATGTCAGTTAGGAACTCGACGGGTTCTACGATCTTTGCATTTGATATTACAGATTACGGCAAACAGGTAATTGCATCCGAAAAACCCATCCCGCATGATCCTGATGGTTATTTATCATATCTCAAAACAGAAATTCCAAGCATTGATGCTACAATCTTGACTTACATTTCGGAGGGGATTAGCGCATATAATCATCGACTATATTTGTCTGCGACAATTGCGATTGGCTGTGCATCTGAAAAAGCTTTTCTGCTATTACTTGATTCATATATTGCGTTTTTACAATCTCCAAAGGAAAAAGAAAGCCTTTCAAAGATAAAAAATCAGATGATTAAGCGTCAATTTGAAGCGTTTACAAAAAGTTTCAATGGCCATCTAAGCGACATAAACAAAGAGTTGACTGACGGTATTGACATCGTATTCAATGGGATTTTTGAACTGTTGCGCCAAAACAGAAATAGCGTAGGACATCCTACTGGAAAGGCAATGTCAAGGGAGCAAGTATTTGCGTCACTGCAATTATTTGTTACATATTGTAAGCGCATTTACGCATTGATAGATTATTTTGGTCGAGATGAGTTTAGATAAATTAATGCTGCGCCGTTGGAGGTATAATTATGAGTTATTTTAACATTGTTTCTCAAAGTGATGAAAGCACCGTTGTAACCGAATATAGGTCTCATGTCAAACGCTCTGACGCCTACCAAAGTGAAGCGCAGTTGGAAAAGGAGTTCATACGCCTTCTTGAAGAGTTGGGTTATACATACCTGCCGATTCACAGCGAGGCAGATTTGATTTTTAACCTCCGGAAACAGCTAGAAAAACTCAACGATTACACGTTCACAGACAGCGAATGGAAGCAATTTTTCTCCAACTGCATTGCTAACAAAAACGATGGAATCGCGGAAAAGACCCGGCGGATTCAGGAGGACTACGTTCAGGTACTCCATCGGGACAACGGCGCAACCAAAAATATCTATTTGATAGACAAGAAGAATATTCACAATAATATTTTACAAGTCATTAACCAATACACTATCTCTAAAAACGATGGTGCAAACTATGATAACCGTTATGACGTGACAGTGCTGGTCAATGGGCTGCCACTGATTCATATTGAATTGAAACGCCGGGGTGTTCCTATCCGTGAAGCATTTAATCAGATAGACCGCTATCAGCGCGATAGTTTCTGGGCATCCAGTGGGCTTTATGAATATGTACAAATCTTTGTTATCTCCAACGGCACAAACACTAAGTATTATTCCAATACTACCCGCTTCAATCATATCAATGACAGCAAGTCGCAGCAAATTAAGAAAGAAAAGACCAGCAACAGTTTTGAATTTACATCCTTCTGGGCAGATGCCAACAACCGGGTGATTCCTGATTTGATTGACTTTACCAAAACATTCTTTGCTCGGCATACAATCCTTAATATTCTGGCCCGCTACTGTGTCTATACTTCGGAGGGGATGCTTCTTGTCATGCGTCCATACCAGATCGTGGCCACCGAGCGAATCATTAATCGGATTGAAATTGCAAATAATTACAAAAAATACGGTAGCGTTGTGGGTGGCGGGTATATCTGGCACACTACCGGCAGCGGGAAAACGCTGACCTCCTTCAAGACAGCGCAACTTGCGTCTCGTTTAGATTATATTGACAAAGTCCTCTTTGTGGTTGATCGAAAAGACTTGGACTACCAGACCATGAAGGAGTATGATCGTTTTGAAAAAGGGGCGGCCAACAGCAACACCTCCACAGCGGTGCTGAAACGGCAGCTTGAGGACAGCGATTCAAAGATTATCATTACAACCATCCAAAAGTTGACCACGTTCATTAAAAAGAATACTGGCCACGAGGTATTTGACAAGCGGGTGGTCATTATTTTCGATGAATGCCACCGAAGCCAGTTCGGGGATATGCATTTGGCCATCACCAAGTATTTTAAGAAATATCATCTGTTTGGCTTCACGGGAACGCCCATTTTCGCCATCAATGCCGGAGTGAGCAGGAAACCAACCTTGCGTACCACAGAGCAGGCTTTCGGTGATCGCCTCCATACCTATACCATTGTTGATGCCATCAACGACAAGAACGTACTGCCGTTCCGCATAGATTACATCAAGACAATGGATGTGGAACCGGATATTGATGACAAAGAAGTATGGGACATTGACCGCGAAAAAGCATTTCTCGCACCGGAGCGTGTCTCGCTTGTTACAAAGTACATTCTTGAACACTTTGACCAAAAGACCTATCGCGGAAACAAGACATATACTTACAACGTCCTGCAAAATATAGCGGAGGTGGCTGTCGCAGACGGACGGGAATCTATTGAGGAAGTAAAACGGAAGCAGCGCATCAGTGGGTTTAATTCCATTTTCGCGGTCTCTTCTGTGGAGGCGGCAAAGCTCTATTACACTGAGTTCAAACGACAAATGGAGGCTGATCCTACGAAACGGCTGCGTGTTGCCGTGATTTACAGCTATGGTGCCAACGAGGAAGAAGCAGATGGAATTCTGGATGAGGAAAGCTCCGAGGATACCTCTGCTCTGGACAAAGGATCCCGCGATTTCTTGGAAAAAGCCATTACCGAAGATTACGACGCTATGTTCCATACTAACTACGATACATCCTCAGATAAGTTTCAGAATTACTATAAGGATGTATCTCTGCGAATGAAAAACAAGGAGCTCGATTTGCTCATTGTAGTCAATATGTTTCTTACCGGTTTTGATGCCACTACATTAAATACGCTTTGGGTTGATAAAAATCTCAAAATGCATGGTTTACTCCAAGCGTTTTCTCGCACCAACCGTATTCTAAATTCTATCAAAACTTTTGGAAATATCGTTTGTTTCCGCAATTTGCAGAAACGGACAGACGATGCAATTTCTCTCTTCGGCGATAAAGAAGCTGGCGGCATTGTACTGCTTCGCGGATATAACGATTATTACAATGGATTTGAGGATCAAGAGGGGAAGGTGCATCCCGGTTATGCGGATATGATTTCAGAGCTGATTGGGAAGTTTCCTCTGTCGGAGGACCGCATTGCAGGAGAAAAAAATCAAAAAGATTTTATCGTCTTGTTTGGAACAATTTTGCGGATGCGGAATCTTCTCTCGTCCTTCGATGAATTTTCCGGGAATGAAATTCTCTCAGAAAGAGATTTACAAGATTATCTTGGAAGGTATCAGGATCTACGGGATGAGTGGAAAAATCGAAAGCCAACAGGTGCGAAGGAAGATATTACCGATGATATTGTATTTGAAATTGAACTGATTAAGCAAATAGAGATCAATATCGACTATATTCTTTTGCTTGTCAAAAAATATCATGACTCCCATTGTGCCGATAAGGAGGTGCTTATCACAATTCAAAAAGCAATCGATGCCAGTTCGGAACTCCGAAGCAAAAAAGCATTGATTGAAAATTTCATTGCTGGAATAAATGATGTAGATGATGTGATGATAGAATGGAGACAGTACGTTGCTGAAGAAAAAGAACGGCAACTTTCGGAGATTATCCACGAGGAAAATCTGAAGGAGGAAGAAACGCACCGCTTTATTGAAACCGCATTTCGTGATGGTTCAATCAAGACAACAGGCACCGATTTTGACAAATTGATGCCTCCAATGTCTCGCTTTGGTGGCGGTAATCGTGACGAGAAAAAACAAGGCATTGTTACTAAACTACTCGATTTCTTTGACCGTTTCTTTGGCATAGGTTAATTAAACAAAGAAAACTGTTCAACAGACATTGAGATAAGAATAATCGAAACAGCCATACCCGGATCGATTTCCGAGTATGGCTGTTCTCTGTTTTGCACCCCTGTTTGGCAGCTACCCAATGTCAGTACTGTTTCGATACTGTTTTATTGGAAGCTACCTCAGGGGGGCTTTTTTTTGGGCGAACGCTCAATAATTTTCGGCCTTGATCTGGAAATACGCCTGGGGATGGGCGCACACGGGGCAGACCTCCGGGGCCTTTTTGCCCACCACGATGTGCCCGCAGTTGGCGCACTGCCACACCTGGTCTCCCTCCCGGGAGAACACCAGCCCGCCTTCCAGGTTGGCCAGCAGCTTGCGGTACCGCTCCTCGTGCTCCTTCTCGATGGCCGCTACGCCCTCGAACAGCCGGGCGATCTCCTCAAAGCCCTCCTCGTGGGCGGTCTTGGCAAAGCCCGCGTACATGTCGGTCCACTCATAATTCTCCCCGGCAGCCGCGTCCTTCAGGTTGTCTGCGGTGCTGCCCACGCCGCCGTTGAGCAGCTTGTACCAGATCTTGGCGTGCTCCTTCTCGTTGTCGGCGGTCTCCTCAAAGATCTTGGCGATCTGCACGTACCCGTCCTTCTTGGCCTTGGAGGCGAAGTAGGTGTACTTGTTGCGGGCCTGGCTCTCTCCCGCAAAGGCGGTCAGCAGGTTGGCCTCGGTCTTGCTTCCTTTCAGTTCCGGCATGGTGAATGACCTCCTTTTCCGGCCGCGTTTCCCGCGGCGCTTTTTTTCATTATAGCCCATCCCCCGGGGAAAAGTAAAGGGCTTTCCCTTTCTTTTTTCGTTTTTTTGCCCCCGGGGCTTTCTTTTTTTCCAAGATCGCGCTATACTGAAAAGAGATTCTCACACGAAGAAAGGACGGAGAGTTTCATGTTCCGATGGCTGCAACGGGTCCTGTACGGCCGCTACGGCGGCGACGCTTTCAGTGTGTTCCTGCTGGTCACAGGCGTGGTGTTTTCCCTGCTGGCGGGGCTGTTTTTCCGTCCCCTGTACCTGGTGGCGGATCTGCTCTACCTGGTGTGCTTCCTCCGGGCCTTTTCCCGGAACCACGAAGCCCGCCGCCGGGAGAACCAGGCCTTCCTGCGGCTCTGGGAGCCGGTGGCCGGGTGGTTTTCCCGGGTGCGGGCCTGGTTCCGGAACCACCGGCAGTACAAGTATTTCCGCTGCCCCAACTGCAAGCAGCGCCTGCGGGCGCCCCGCGGCCGGGGCCAGATCGAGGTCACCTGCCAGCGCTGCCGGCACGTGTTCCGCACCCGGACCTGAACCGGTCCGGCGAGAGGGAAGAGAGGGGGATCCGTATGCGTCTCAAAGAATTTCGTTCCGGGCTTTCCCAGCAAAAGCCCACCCTGGCGGCGGGGTCGTTCCTGCTGGTCCTGGGGGCCGTTTTGGCCCTGGTGGTGCTGCATTTTGACCGGGTCCTGGGCTTCGCCCGGCTGGTGGGCTCGGCCCTGACGCCGCTGCTCTGCGGCCTGGTCATCGCATTCGTGCTCAATGTCTTTGTCCGCTTTTTCGAGGACGTGGCCTTTGCCCCCCTCAAGCACGTGCAGAACGCCCTGTGGCGCAAGCTCCGCTACCCCCTGTGCGTGGTCCTGGCCTACCTGGTGGTGGTGCTGCTGCTGGCGTTCCTGGTGGGCTTCATCCTGCCCAGCTTCGTGGACTCCCTCACCGGTCTGGCCGATACCCTCCAGCGCACCCTGCCGGGCACCCTGACCCGGGCGGCAGCCTGGGCCACCGACTTCGCCAGCCGCCACGACCTGGACTTCCTCATCGACTACCTCCGGGACTTCAACTGGACCTCCCTGCTGGCCCGCATCACGGAATTCACCACCGACCTGCTGGGCATGCTGGTGAGCATGACCACCAACGTGGCCTCCGGGGTCTTCACTCTGCTCATGGGTTTCTTCTTCTCAGTGTATATGCTCTTCGGCAAGCAGCGGCTCCTGGGGGGCATCCGCAGCACCCTGAAGGCCTACCTGCCCGCCTCTGCCGCCGCCCGCCTGCAGACCGTGGGGACGCTGACCAACAAGGTGTTCTACTCCTTCGTCCGGGGCCAGCTCACCGAGTGCGTCATCCTGGGGGGCCTGTGCTACGCCGGCATGCGCCTGTTGGGCCTGGACTATGCCCTGCTGATCTCCTCGGTGGTGGCTCTCACCGCCCTGATCCCCATCCTGGGCGCCTACATCGGCTGCGCCACGGGGGTGGTGGTGCTCCTGCTGGTCCACCCCATGGATGCCCTGGTTTTCCTGGTGTTCCTGGTGGTCCTCCAGCAGGTGGAGGGCAACCTGATCTATCCCCGGGTGGTGGGCTCGTCCATCGGCCTGCCCCCCGTCTGGACGCTGTTCGCGGTGCTGTTTTGGGGCGGTGTGCTGGGCATTCCCGGCATCATCGTGGGCACGCCGGCCACGGCGGTGCTCTACCGGCTGCTGCGCACCTCGGTCTATGACCGGCTGGCGGCCCAAAACCCGCCATCTCCGGCCTCGCCGGAAGAATGAGGGCTCCACGGCCTTGCCCGCGCCCGCCCGGGCCCCGGTTTTCCGGGGCCCGGGCGCTTTTTGCCCCGCAAAAAGCAGGCCGCCCCAAGGGGGCGGCCTGGGCGCGGTCCGTCGGCTCCCCGCCGGTTGGGTGGGGACTTCCGGCGGGCGCTCAAAAATGCAAATTTTTATACCAGTTCACCAATAATTCATATTTTTTGGTTCGTCTTTTGCATGCGAAAACATATGTGTGTATTTCTTACCATAACCCACTTTTTGGTAAACTTCTTTCACAAAATAGACCCATTTTTGGGCCGGTCACCGCCCCGGACCCCTCTTTTTGCCGCCAAAGTGCACGAACCCCGCTCCTGCCCGGCCCGAACCCCCTTTTTTCGGTCCGGAACCCGTCTCCAGCGAACATCTGCTTTTTCGGTTTTGCCCCTTTTCGGCATCATAAAGCATCCTTGCTGGGCTTCATCCCACCCGGTCCGCTTCGGCTCGCTCCCCGCCGGCATGTGCGGGTCCCGGGTCCTGCCCGCGCCCGCCCGGGCCCCGGTTTTCCGGGGCCCGGGCGCTTTTTGCCCCGCAAAAAGCAGGCCGCCCCAAAGGGCGGCCTGGGCGCGGTCCGGCGGCTCTCCGCCGACCCGCATTTTTTTGCAAAACCCCATCACTGGGGCCCGCCGCGGGACTCCAGCTTTTGCAGCACCGGCAAAATGCCCCGGAGCAGCACCCCCGTCAGCAGGCCGGAACCCACCCCGTAGACCAGCAGCAGCGGCGCATACCCCGCCGCACCGGGCCCGGTGAGGACCACCGCAGCCCCCAGCTGCCCCAGGTTGTGGGCCAGCGCCCCGCCCATGCCGATCCCGGCGAGAGACGCCCCCCGGAGCCGCCACAGGCCCCAGGTAGCCCCGGCGCTGAGCAGCCCTCCCGCCAGACTCATGCACCCGGCGGCAAAGCCCCGGGTCAGCAGGGCAAAGGCGCCCTTGATCAGCGCCAAAAACAGCGCAGGCCCAAGCCCCAGGGCCCCGGCGGCGTACATTCCCGCCAGATTGGACAGCCCCAGCTTGAACCCCGGCGGCACGCCGGGCAGCGGCGGCACCAGCCCCTCCAGGAAGGAGAGGGCCAGGGCCAGCGCCCCCAGCACGCCCACCCGGGCGACGGTCCCAGTCGTGTGTTTCATGTGGTTTTCCTCCCCTTTGGCGGACGCCGCGGCCCGCCCCGCGCCTGCGGCCTGCGGCCGCGGGCTCCCCCCCAGGGAGAGCCCCGGGCCGGGCGAAGCCCGGCCGGCGCGGGGCCGGCCCGGCGCTAGAACGTCACCGCGTCCGGCCCGCCGGCCCCCTCCAGCCGCAGGGAGATCCGGCTGGGCAGGCACACCGCCGCCTCTCCGGCCCGGGTGAGCTCCCCCGTGCCCACGCACACCTGGTCCGGGCACTCCGCCGCGGAGATCCGCGCCCCCTGGGGGGACAGCACCACCGTCACCCGGCGGCCCTCCTCTCCGGCAAACCGGTATTCCGTCTCCCCGGAAAGGGCGCTCAGCTCCTGCCGCAGGAGCACCCGGTCGCCCCATTCCACCACGGCCACCGCGCCTTTGGGCGCGGAAAGGGTCCGCAAAAACAGCGCCCCCGCCACCGCCAGCACCGCCAGGATGCCCACCGCATCCCATCGGGAAAACAGCCGCCTCATGCCAGCGCCTCCCGGCGGTACCCCGCCGCCGTGCAGGTGAAGGCTGCCTCCAGCCCCGGGGTCACCAGCACCCGATCGTCCTGGGTGACGAACACCCCGCCGGCCCCAAATGCCGCCAGCAGCTCCGCGCCCCGTTCCGCCCCCAGCACGAAGCACGCCGTGGAAAGCCCGTCGCTCAGCGCCCCGCTCTCCGCCGTCACCGTCACGGAGACCAGCCCGCTCTCCGCCGGGAACCCGGTGGCGGGGTCCAGCAGGTGGTGATACGTCCGCCCCTCCTGGGTGAAGGTCTTCTCGTAGCTCCCCGAGGTGGACACGAACCCCTCCGACAGCCGCAGTTCTCCCAGCACGCCGCCCTTGGGGTCCCGGATGGCCACCACCCAGGGGGCGCCCCCGGGCTTTTCCCCGAAAAGCCCCACGCTGCCCCCCACGGTGACTACGCCCCGGGTCACCCCCGTTTCCCGGTAGACCGCCGCTGCGGCGTCACAGGCGGCGCCTTTGCCCACCGCCCCCAGGTCCACCCGGGCACCGGGTGTGTCCAGCCGGGCGGTCCCGGCCGAAAGCACCAGCCCCGCCGGGTCCGCCGTTTCCAGCGCCTGGGCCAGCTCCCCGGCCTGGGGCACGCGGGGGGACCCATCGAAGTCCCACAACCGGGTCACCGCCCCCAGCGTCACGTCCAGCGCCCCGCCGGAGGCCGCCCCCACGGCGGCGGCCTGCTCCAGCACCGCAGCCGTCTCCAGGGATAACTCCACCACCTTGCCGGTGCCCGCCGTCTCGTTGAGCCGGGCGATCTCGCTGTCCGCCACCCGCCAGGAGATACGGTTCTCCAGGGCCGTCACGGCCTGGGCCGCCCGGGCGGCGGCGTCGGGGGCTCCGCCCCACACCTGCTGCCGCACCTGGGACCCCATGGCGAAGGTGTTGAGCTGGGTCTCCCGGCCACCCATCCAGGCTCGGATCCCCAGCCACAGCCCCGCCAGCAGGACGCAGGCCCCCAGGCAGAGCCCCCACCGGCGCAGGGAGCTCCCCCGAGAAGAGGCAGATTTTGAGGCGGTGGATTTCATGGGATCACGCTCCGGAAATATGAACAAATTGTAAATTTTCAAAAATTTTCGAAAAAGTTTCCCTTTCGAGGGAAATTTTACCCCTTTTAAGGGGGGATATATGGGAGGACTTTTTGTCTGTGCCCAGACGGGCCAAGTCGCGGTCCGTGCCCGGACTGGCCAGTGTCGCAGGCCAGCACCTACTGGAAAAAAGCGAGTAGTCGCGCCCACCGGTTTCCAGTTTCCGCAAACCTTTCCAGCGAAAACCGCCAACCTGCACGGACCCCGCCAAAATGGCCGGTTTTCCAGCTGCAGACCGCTCAATTGTGCCCCCGACCCAGCCGGGACCCAACTTTGCCCCACCGAAAAAAACATCTGGCCCGCCCCGCCCGCCTCCCCCGTCTCGCCGCCTGCCTGCGGCAGGCGCTTTTGCTCCGCAAAAGGGGGCGCGGGACAAGCCCGGTCCCGCGCCCTGCGAGACGGCAGCCGGTGGCCCGGCAGGCCAAGTCGCGGTCCGTGCCCGGACGGGGCAAGTCGCGGCCCCTGCCGGGGCGGGGCAAGTCGCGCATTGGTTTCTGCAAACCCCAAGAGAGTAGTCGCGCCCGTCGATCTGCAAAAGGCGCGAACCCGTCCCCAGCGGGTCAAAAACCCCTCTGGACGTGCACGAAGGCCGCAAAAACCCCTTCCAAACGGTCCGTGGCCGGACGGGCCAAGTCGCGGGCCAGAGCCTACTGGCCGAAAATGGGTCGTCGCGCCCGAGAGTCTGCAAAAGGCGCGAACCCGTCCCCAGCGGGTCAAAAGTCCCTCTGAACGTGCACGAAGGCCGCAAAAACCCCTTCCAAACCTGCCCGGGGGCAAACACAAAGCAGGAGAGCCGGGGCTCTCCTGCCAACGGGGTGGGCAAGGGTCACTTGTCCAGCTTCTGGGCGGCGTCGATGACCAGGTCCACGGCGCGCTGCATGCCGAACCGGGTGGTGTCGATGACCAGGTTGTAGTTGTTCACGTCCTCCCAGCGGCGGTTGGTGTAGAAGTTGTAGTAATTCCCCCGCTGTTTGTCCTTTTTCTGCACGAAATCCGGGGCTTTTTTCCGGTCACACAGCTCCTTGGAGACGATGCGCTCCACCCGGGCGGCCTTGTCGCCCCGGACGAAGATGGACAGCACGTTGGGGAACTCCCGGAGGATGTAGTCCGCGCAGCGGCCCACGATGACGCAGGGGCCCTTGTTGGCGGCGTTTTTGATGATCTCCGACTGGACCAGGAACAGCTTGTCGTTCAGCGGCATGTCTCCCACGCCGGAGACCCGGTGGGCGAAGCCGTAGTTGCCCATGACCATGGAGTACAGCAGGCTGTTGGTGGCCCGCTCGTCCGCGTGGGCAAAGACCTCCTCGGAGAAGCCGCTCTCCTTGGCGGCCATGGCGATGAGCGCCTTGTCGTAGTAGGGGATCTGCAGGGCCTCGGCCACTTTTTCGCCCAGCTCGTGGCCGCCGCTGCCATACTGACGTGCAATGGTGATGACCGGTAACATGAAGATTCCTCCTTGTGTATTGCTTGCCCGGCGGCGGGCCGCCCGGGTTTTTAGTGACGGGACAGGGGAAGCCCAGGGCCCAAAGGCCCCATCTTCCTGGTCCTATTGTACACCGGAACGGGGGGATTGTCAAGGTTTTCCGGGGGTTTGGGGCGCCTCCGCCGGGGGGAAAATGCCCCGGGGCGGGGGGCGGGCGCCGGGGGCCCCTTGCCAAGGGGCAAAAAATGGGGTATGATACACCCGAAAGTCACAGAAAATTCACAAACAGGTGGTACACTGGGCCCAAACGCCGGGCAGAAGGAGGTTGCCATGTACAGCATTTTGGTGGTGGACGACGAGGAGCGGATCCGGAGCTTGATCCGCAAATACGCCGAGTTCGAGGGGCACCGGGTCACGGAGGCGGCCTCGGGCATGGAGGCGGTGGAGCTGTGCCGGGGGGATCCCGGCCGGTTCGACGTGATCGTGATGGACGTGATGATGCCGGAGCTGGACGGGTTCTCCGCGGTGAAGGAGATCCGGAAGACGTGCACCACCCCGGTGCTGATGCTCTCGGCCCGGGGGGAGGAGTACGACCGGATCCACGGGTTCGAGCTGGGGGTGGACGACTATGTGGTGAAGCCCTTCTCCCCCAAGGAGCTGATGATGCGCATCGCGGCCATCATGAACCGGGTGCGGCCCCAGCCGGCGGAGGCCCACCGGAACGTGGAGCGCTTTGAGGGGCTGGTGCTGGACCTGGACGCCCGGATCGTCACGGTGGACGGGGCGCGGACGGAGCTCTCCCCCAAGGAATACGACCTGCTGTGCTACCTGGTGCGCAACCGGGGCCTGGCCCTGACCCGGGAGATGCTCATCACCAACGTGTGGGGCTATGATTTTTACGGAGACGACCGGACCCTGGACACGCACATCAAGCTGCTGCGGCGGTCCCTGGGGCCCTACAGCCGGTTCATCGTCACCCTGCGGGGCGTGGGGTACCGGTTCGAGGCGCCGTGAGGCCGGCGGGAAAGGAACGGATATGACGGGAAAAACAGCCCCCCGGCCGGGGAAACGGCCCCGGCGGGGAGCGCCCATCGGGGGACAGATCGCCTTTGGGTTCGGGGTGTTCATCCTGGTGGTGGCGGCGCTGCTGTGGGGCATGCAGACCGCCCTGCTGGGGCCCATCTACCGGGGGGTGCGGGCGGCCCAGGTGCGCTCGGCCGCGGACACCGTGGAGCGCAGCCTCCTGTCGGAGGGCCTGGACGACCAGGTGCGGGTGCTCTCCAACGACATGGGGGTGTACATCCTGGTGACGGACCAGCTGGGGCGGATGTACTCGGGCTGGAAGCCCACCCGGCGGGAGTATCTGCTGGACAACCTCTCCGGGCGCAGCCAGCTGCGGGACCTGTTCGAGCAGGTGAACCTGCGGGGCGGGGACCAGATGACGGAATACACCTCGCCCTACTACTACGGGGACGGCAGCCACCCCCAGGTGCTGCTGTACCTGCGCATCGCTTCGCCGGAACCGGGGGCCTACCGGATGATCCTCATCGAGAGCGAGATCACCCCGGTGGACGCCCTGGTGGACACCCTGCGGCTGCAGCTGGCCTGGGTGACCGGCGTGATGGTGGTGCTGGGGGTGCTGCTGGCGGCGTTCATCGCCCGGAAGATCGCCCGGCCGGTGGCGGCGGTGAACGAGAGCGCCAAGGAGCTGGCCCGGGGGAACTATGACGTGCGGTTCGCCCGGGGCGGCACCCGGGAGGTGAACGAGCTGGCCCAGACCCTGGACTATGCCGCCCAGGAGCTGACCAAGGTGGAGAGCCTGCGGCGGGAGCTGCTGGCCAATGTGTCCCACGACCTGCGCACCCCCCTGACCATGATCCGGGGGTATGCCGAGGTGATGCGGGACCTGCCCGGGGAGAACACCCCGGAGAACGTGCAGATCATCATCGACGAGACCCAGCGGCTGACGGACCTGGTGAACGACCTGCTGGATCTCTCCCGGCTGGAGGCGGGGGCCGTTGGGCTGGAGCCCAAGGTCTTTGACCTGACGGCCAGCGTGCGGGCCATTTTGGCCCGGTACGACAAGCTGGCGGATTACAGCTTCCCCTTTGACGCCGGGGAGGAGGCCTATGTCTATGCGGACGAGCTGAAGATCTCCCAGGTGGTGTACAACCTGGTGAACAACGCGGTGACCTACTGCGGGGCGGACAAGACGGTGTCCCTGCGCCAGGAGATGCTGCCCGGCCGGGTGCGCATCCGGGTGCGGGACACGGGGGAGGGCATCCCCCAGGACAAGCTGCAGGACATCTGGGAACGGTACTACAAGGTGGACAAGGAGCACAAGCGGGCCCAGGTGGGCACCGGGCTGGGGCTGGCCATCGTGAAGGAGATCTTGGACATGCACGGCGGCGCCTACGGCGTGGAGAGCGTTTTGGGCCAGGGGAGCACGTTCTGGTTCGAATTGCCCCTTGCGCCCGGGGGACAAAATGGGTATAATGGGGAAGAGAGCGGTCCTTCCGGCGGGCAGGCGGCCGGGGGGACGGAGCAATGACGAGGAAAAAGGAGAATGAATCATGACAGAAAACTGCACCCATGACTGCTCCTCCTGCGGGGTGAACTGCCCCTCCCGGACGGCGCAGTCGGAGTTTGCGGCGCCCCTCAATCCCCTGAGCCAGGTGCACAAGGTCATCGGCGTGGTCAGCGGCAAGGGCGGCGTGGGGAAATCCCTGGTGACGTCCCTGCTGGCCACCATCCTGCGGCGCAGAGGCACGGACGTGGGCATCCTGGACGCGGACATCACCGGGCCGTCCATCCCCAAGAGCTTTGGGCTGAAGGAGCGGGTGATGCAGGACGAGAACGGGCTGTATCCCGTGGCCACCAAGACGGGCATCAAGGTGATGAGCGTGAACCTGCTGCTGCCCGAGGAGACCTCGCCCGTGGTGTGGCGGGGACCGGTGATCGCCGGGGCCATCAAGCAGTTCTGGAGCGACGTGGTGTGGGGGAACGTGGACTATATGTTCGTGGATATGCCGCCCGGGACCGGCGACGCGCCGCTGACGGTGTTCCAGTCCCTGCCGCTGTCGGGGATCGTCATCGTCACCTCTCCCCAGGAGCTGGTGGGGATGATCGTCAGCAAGGCCGTGGAGATGGCCAAGCTGATGAACATCCCGGTGCTGGGCCTGGTGGAGAACATGAGCTATTTCAAGTGCCCGAACTGCGGGGAGGAGCTGAAGGTGTTCGGCGAGAGCCACCTGAGCGACGTGGCCGCCAAGTATGCCCTGCCCGTGCTGGGGCGGATCCCCATCGACCCGCTGCTTGCCTCCGCGGCGGACCGGGGCATCGTGGAGCTGTTCGAGGGGGACTGGCTGGACGGCGCGGCGGATGTCATCGAGGCGCTGCCGCAGTAAACGAGGACCGAAGAGACGAGAACCAAGGGGCGCCCCAGCGGGCGCTCCTTTTTTGCGTAAAAAATTTTTTAAAAAATTTATAAAAAAGACTTGACAAATTCATAAACCAGCGGTACAATACAGGGGTCAACCGAGGACAGGCGGGAGGACCCGCCCAGACAGAATGGCAGAAGGAGCGTGAATCACGATGCGCAACAATTCGGTATTTGCCCTGGTGATGCACAAGGGCGCCAATGCTTTGGAGCGGCTGGCCCAGGTGGCCCTGGCCAAAGGAAGCCTGTAAAGGCGAAAACTCGTTAAAGAATTTATAAAAAACGCTTGACAAATTCATAAACCAATGGTAGAATGAAGGCGTGAAGCGCGGACAAGTAGACGGAAAAAAGGAGCGTGGATCTCGATGAAAAACAATTCCGTGTTTGCCCTGGTGATGCACAAGGGCGCAAATGCTTTGGAACGGCTGGCCCAGGTGGCCTTGGCCAAGGGGAGCCTGTAAAATCCGGCGTACTCGATTTCTCATCTTCCCATAGCAGAGAGGGGCGGCTGCGGCCGCCTCTTTCTTCGTTTTGGGGACGTTGACGGCCGGGGAGGGGTGTGGTACAATGGGACAAACAGACAAAGGCGGTGCGTCGAATGACGATCCGAGCGATTTTGGAGATGATCGAGGCCCGGCACCCCCGGTTCCAGGCGGGGAACCCCACCTGCGACGGGGTGATCGTGGGGGACGTGGAGCGGGAATGCACCGGGGTGGCGGTCACCTGCTCCCCTAGCGTGGCGGTGATCCGGGAGGCGGCCCGGCGGGGGTACAACCTGCTGCTGTGCCACGAGCCCACCTTTTATGACGGCATGGACGAGACGGAGTGGCTGACCGGCGACCCGGTGTATGTGGAGAAGGCCGCGCTGCTGCGGGAGACGGGGATGACGGTGTACCGCGACCACGACCACCTGCACAGCGACGTTCCCGACGGGATCTTTTCCCGGGTCACCCGGGCGCTGGGCTGGGAGGACTATCGGGTGGAGAACCCCGACCTGCCCGCAGGCTTTTTTGTGCTGCCGCCCACCACGGTGGGGGACATCGCCCGGCGGTACTGTGAGGCGGCGCATATCGACGGGCTGCGGCTGGTGGGGGACCCGGAGATGCCGGTGGAGCGGGCGGCGTTTTTGTTCCACTTCAGCGGCGGACCGCTGGACCGGGAGCTGCTGCGCACCGTGGAAAAATGGGACGTGGAGGTGATCCTCACCGGGGAGACGGTGGACTGGACCGTGGTGGCCTATGTGCAGGACGCCCTGGCCCTAGGCAGGAAGCGGGCGCTGGTGACCCCCGGGCACTACAACTGGGAGGAGCCGGGCATGGAGGGGCTGGCCGGGGAGCTGGCACAGGCGCTGGCGGGCCGGGCGCCGGTGGCGTTTCTCCAGTCCGGGAACCAGTACCGCTGGGTGGCCGGAGAACGGGAAGGGGAAAAAAGCCCTTGACAAACCGGGCGGTTTCGTGTATGATTCTCCCTACAACCGAACAGTGAAAGGCTGTGACGAAGACGGCGGGGGCCTGCCCGCTGCAGAGAGCCGACGGCGGGTGCGAGTCGGCGGGGCAGGGACCGAAAAAGCCCATCCCTTCCGAGCCGGAGGCCCGAACCCCCTGGGGGGAAGTAGACGCCTCCCGTGATTGCCGCGTTAGTGCATAGGGCTTGTTGGAGCCCGACAAGGCGGCGCGCAAGCGCAATTTGAGTGGTACCGCGGATCGACATCGATCCGTCTCAAAGGAATTCCCTTTGGGACGGATCTTTTTTTTGCACCGGGACGCCTTGCGGGGGGAACGCCGGCCGGACACGGGCCGAATCAGAGAGGAGAGCTGTACCATGGAGAGAACGGATCTGAAAGGACAACTGGAGGAGGTGGCCAGCCGCATCCGGACCATGCGGGAGATCACGGGGCTGTCGGAGGAGGAGATGGCCCGGCACACGGGGGTGAGCCCGGAGGAGTACCGGGCCTGCGAACGGGGGGAACGGGATTTTTCCTTCACGTTCATCTACAAGTGCGCCCAGCGGTTCGCCATCGACCCCACGGACCTCATCAAGGGGGAGAGCCCCACCCTGTCCAACTACACCCTCACCCGCAAGGGGGATGGGCTGCCCATCACCCGGCGGCAGGGGTTCCAGTATCTCAATCTGGCGCCGCTGTTCAAAAACAAGACCGCCGAGCCGTTTTTCGTCACCATGCCCTATGACGAGGCGGAGCAGAACGTGCCCATCAAGCTGTCCACCCATGTGGGGCAGGAACTGGACATCGTGGTGCAGGGCTGCATGAAGATGCAGGTGGGGGAGCACCAGGAGACCCTCTACCCGGGGGACAGTATCTATTACAACTCCGGGACGCCTCACGGGATGATCGCCACCGGGGGCGAGGCGTGCCAGATCTATGCCATCGTGCTGAGGGGTAGCGACCACCTGCCCCAGGAGCCCGACCGGTTCCAGAAGCTGCTGGACGCCAAGCGGGCCAGGGCCGAGCGGGAGACCGTGGCCTCCCCCTTTGTGGAGACCACCCTGGACGAGAACGGGATCCTCAGCGGGATCCGGTTCAAAAACGAGGACCGGTTCAACTTTGCCTTTGACATCGTGGACGAGCTGGCCAAAAAGGACCCGGGCAAGCTGGCCATGCTCCACGTGGCCCGGGACGGCACCCAGCGGCGGTTCACCTTTGAGGACATCCGGCGGGAATCCAACCGGACCGCCAACTATCTGGAATCTCTGGGGATCCGCCGGGGGGACCGGGTGCTGGTGGTGCTCAAGCGGCACTATCAGTTCTGGTTCGTCATCACGGCGCTGCACAAGATGGGGGCGGTGATCATCCCCGCCACCAACCTGCTGATGGAGCACGACTTCGACTACCGTTATCGGGCGGCGGGGGTGAAGGCGGTGATCTGCACCGCAGACGGCGCCGTGGCCGAGGAGGCCCACCGGGCGGCGGACCGCTGTGACTGCGTGGAGGTGCGGATCCTGGTGGGGGAGAACCGCCTGGGCTGGCACGACTTTGACCGGGAACGGGCGGCGTTCTCCGACGAGTACGACCGAAAGCCCGATTCCCCCGCCGGGGACGACACCATGCTGATGTACTTCACCTCCGGCACCACGGGGTACCCGAAGATCGCCCAGCACAGCTACAAGTATGCCCTGGGGCACTACATCACGGCCAAATACTGGCACAACGTGAACCCGGAGGGGCTGCATTTCACCATCTCCGACACGGGCTGGGGCAAGGCCATGTGGGGGAAATACTACGGGCAGTGGATGTGCGAGGCGGCCATTTTCACCTATGATTTCGACAAGTTCAATGCCCGGGAGATCCTGCCCATGTTCGCCCAGTACCACATCACCACCTTCTGTGCGCCGCCCACCATGTACCGGTTCTTCATCAAGGAGGATCTGAGCCAGTACGACCTGTCCTCCATCGAGCACGCCACCACGGCGGGAGAGGCCCTGAACCCCGAGGTGTACGAGCAGTGGAAGCGGGCCACGGGGCTGTCCCTGATGGAGGGGTTCGGACAGACGGAGACCACCCTGACCATCTACAACCCGGTGGGGACGCTGCCCCGGGTGGGCTCCATGGGCATCGCGTCGCCACTGTACGACGTGGACCTGGTGCTGCCCGACGGCTCTCCCGCGCCGGTGGGGGAGACGGGGGAGATCGTGGTGCGCACGGACAAGGGCACCCCCTGCGGGCTGTTCAAGGGGTACTATCAAAACGAGGCCCTGAGCCGGGAGGCCTGGAGCGACGGGCTGTACCACACCGGCGACACGGCCTGGCGGGACGAGGACGGCTACTTCTGGTATGTGGGGCGGATCGACGACGTGATCAAGTCCTCGGGGTACCGCATCGGGCCCTTTGAGATCGAGAGCGTGATCATGGAGCTGCCCTATGTGCTGGAGTGCGGGGTGTCCAGTGCGCCGGACCCGGTGCGGGGGCAGGTGGTGAAGGCGGTGGTGGTGCTGACCCGGGGCACCGAGCCCAGCGAGGCACTGAAGAAGGAGATCCAGACCTATGTGAAGGAGCACACGGCGCCCTACAAGTACCCGCGGATCGTGGAATTCCGGGACGAGCTGCCCAAGACCATCAGCGGGAAGATCCGCCGGGTGGAGCTGCGGGGCTAAAGGGGTCCGGCAGAGGGGGACATTTCATGACGCAAATGATCTTTATCGAGGGCGTCTCCGGCGTCGGGAAAACCACCACGGTGCAGGCCCTTAAAAACCGGCTGCGGTCTTGCGGCTATACGGTCAAAAGCTATGTGGAGTTTGACTTTGCCAATCCCATCGATTTTTACGGCACGGCGTATGTTCCAAACGAGCAATATGAAAAGCTCTGCCAAAACCACCGCGAAGAGGGCCCCCAGATCAGCCGGTATTCGGTCCCTGCCGGGGCGGCGACTTTGGTGCGGTATTCGGACGGGGACAGGCCGTTATTTTCGGAAGGGCTCATGGGCAAGCTCCGCGCAATGGAATTTTGCTATAAACCCGCGCGCCCGGTGCCTTTGGCGGCGTATTCCAAAGCGTTTGAGGCGGTGTGGGAAGATTTTGACAGGTCGTATGACCGTTCCGTGGACTTCTATATTTTTGACGGCTCCCTTTTGCATCACCCTCTAAACGACCTGATCCGAAACTACGACGCCTCAAAGGCGCAGGCTGCCGCCCATGTGAAGCTGCTGCTCGGTTGTCTCAAAGATGTTCATACCGGCGTGTTCTATCTTTTCGTGGAGGACGTTGCCGCGCAGCTGCGCCTTGCCCGGCAAAACCGCCGACAGCCGCCGCCCGAACCTGCCGCCGTTGCGTTTTGGGAACAGCGCCGGAGGTACGATGCCTATGTCCTGGAGCATGCGGTCCCGGTGTATCAACTGCTGAACGTGACGCAGGACGGGTACCCAGCGGTGCTGGAGCAGATCGTGGCTGCCTGCTGTGGGTAGATCCGCATGAAACAGCAAAAGCAGACGGAGAACCGTCTGCTTTTTGTGTATCGAAGTGCGCGATCTCTCCGGCAGATCCATGGGGGGAACAGGATGCTTGCCTTCATCCTTCCTGCTGTTTGTTTTTATGCAAGCAGTTCTGGGTTCTGCAACCAGAACATCAGCTCCTTGTGCCACATGAGAAAATAAAAAACAGCAAATGTCATTCCGATAGAGAAGATGTACACTTTTCTGCTTTTTACTTTTTTCCAGAAAACAATAGCGAATACCACTGCACCGACCAGATCCATGAAAACTTGGAACAAATACCGGTGAAAAGCAAACAGAAAAATCGTCGTTGCAAACGCTTCCGCCAGTAACGCGCCCACGGGCAGTGCGTACAAAACGGAATTGAATATCCGATCTTGATTCCAAAGGTATAAGATGGCTGCGGCGATCGCACAAGGGATCGCCGCAATCGTGAACATCAGAAAAAGTCCGGTATTAAATTCCCCTGAGAACAGCGGGATAAAGTTGCCCAAGATCGCTTTGGATCCATAAAAGCTCAATGTCATTCCAAACATATATAAAAAGGAACTGAGTCCCGCACACAAACAAGAGGAACTCAATAGGACGATCATTGTATTTGTAATGATCCAAAACCCAAGCAAGGTCTGAATGGACGAAAAACCCCATACCGTTTCTGCTGGGAAATAATCGGCCAATCGACAAATACAACCAACCGCAATCCCGATCGCAAAAATGATCAAACAGGATTTTGGTGTGGTTTTTAATGCAATTTTCATACCCATCCCCTTTTTCTAAATCCCGATTTTTCGTTCCAATTCACGTTCCGCCAGACAGGAATTCATCGATCAAACAATCCCTCTGTGATCAACAATTCCAGAACCCGCGCCTCCCGCTCAAACATGATCGGAGGATGTGGACTTTGCACTACATTGCGGTTTTTCCGGATCGCAACGTCTGGCTCAACATATTCCAGGGAGAAAGCTTCTTCCGCTTCATAATCGTCAAGCGCCTGGAGGCCAGTCTCACCAGCCGTTTCGCAAAGATAATAATAGTTGTCCTGGATAAAGCACTCCGTTTCGTCCATGTCGCTTCTTTGAATCCGATGGACATATCCGTATTCCTTGACGGAATCCGGCCTGACGATCAAGCCCGATTCCTCGCGGGTTTCCCGAATCATCGCCTCCACAGGGCTTTCTCCGTTTTCAATCCCGCCGCCCGGGAACTTGTAATAATCATATTTCGTACTGTGAATCATGGCTACCTTTTTGCCCTTGAGAATGATACTCCTCGCCGAGTTGCGGACAAATGAATGGGTACAGTTGCCATAGTCCTTTTGATCCATTTCAAACAGCAGCCTCATGATACCCTCCATAATCGTAAATTCCGATTTATCGCATTCGCTGCCCCATCGGTACGAATTGTTTCCTTTGCTTTTTGCTGGTTTATGCGCCTGTTCCCGATTTCTCGACGAGCCGGTCGATGAGGGCCAGCAGGTTGGGGATGGACTGGGACTTGTCGAAGGACTCGCAGTGCTCCCGCATGGCCATCAGGCGGCTCTCCTCCCGCAGCAGCGCGGAGATCTCTCCGGCAAAGTCGCTGTTTTTCCGCAGCCGGACGCACATCTCGTGGCTGGACAGGAAATCCGCGTTGTCCTCCTCCTGGCCGGGGATGGCGTCGAACACCGCCATGGGCAGGCCGCAGGCCAGGGCCTCTGACACGGTGAGCCCCCCGGGCTTGGTGACCAGGAGATCCGCGGCGTACATGTATTTTTCCACCTCGTTGGTGAAGAAGATCAGCTTGGCGGGGAGGCGGAAGTCCTCGAATTCCTTCTCGAACGCCTTATAGAGCTTTTTGTTGCGGCCGGTGATGACCATGAGCTGCATCTGCACGTCTGTGGTTTCCAGGCTGCGGCACAGCTTGATGATGTTGGAGACGCCGAAGCTGCCGGCCATGAACAGGATGGTGGGGAGGGCGGGGTCCAGGCCCAGCTCCTTTTTCAGCAGTTCTTTGTCCTTCTTTTGGAAGAACACCCCGTGGACCGGGATGCCGAAGGGGAAGATCTGGTCCGGGGAGACCCCCAGAGCGACCAGCTCCGGGGCCAGCTCCTCGCTGGCGGTGACGTAGGCATCCACCTTGCCGGCCACATAGGCCCTATGTACGCCGTAATCGGTGATGATGCAGATCAGCGGGGCAGTGACCAGGCCGTCCTCCTTGAGGGCGGAGACCATCTCGGCGGCAAAGGGGTGGGTGGTGATGATCACATCGGGGCCGTAGTCCGCGATGGTGCGGTACAGCAGACTGCTGAACAGCCCGCTGAGCCGGGGGACCAGGCCCGCAAAGAGGTTCTGCTGGTTGGTGCGTTTGTAAAGCCTGCCGAAAATGGCCGGGATCTTTTTGGCCATGAACAGATAGCTGTCGCACACCGTTTTGTCCAGGAACCGGTTCACGGCCTTCAGGGCGTCCACCGTGACCACGTCGTATGAGGTGTTTTCCCGGATATACTGCTCCACTGCCTGGGCTGCGCGGATGTGTCCGCCGCCGGTGGCGGCCATCAAAAGCATGATCTTCACACTGCATACCTCCTGGGCTTTTTTCGGGGGACGGGGAGAGCGCAGGGCCCCACTGTACTGTCTTACCGGTATTTTACCACATTTTTTTCAAAAAGACCAGAAATATGACAAAATCGACACGGTTTATTTGCTTTACTTTTTGGTCGTGACAGGGTATAATGGAAGGAACATGGGAAAGAATGGGGCTTTCGTCCGATGGGGGCGGAAGTGTCTCCGGACCGATCCGAGATGGGAGGGTTTTTCTTGAGACGATGGAAATGGGCGGCCCTGCTGGCCGCGCTGCTGGGGCTGATCCTCTGCCTGGGCGCCTGTGACCGGGACCGGGACGAGCAGCCGAGCTCCTCCCAGCCGGTGAACACCGGCGTGTTCCCCCAGGACCTCTCTGTGGGCGGCGTGGCCCTGGGCGGAAAGACCCCCGACCAGGCCCTGCCCCTGCTGCGGCAGCAGATCGACCAGCAGGTGCAGCAGCTGGAGATCCTGGTGACCTGCGGAGACGACACCCTGCGGTTGAGCGGGGCGGATTTTGTGAGCAAGGACGTGCTGGAGCTTTCCCTGAAGCGGCTGCTGGCCAGCGGCAAGGGCGGCAAACAGCCGTTGTCCTATGTGACGGACCTGTCCCCGGCGGGCAGGCAGAAGCTGCTGGACGCCGCCCGGGCCTGCTATCAGCCCGGCGAGGACGCCACCATCACCGGGTTCGACCCGGGCACGGGGACCTTCACCTTTGACGAGGGCAAGCCGGGCTCCCGGGTGGATGTGGCCGCCCTGCTGCGGGAGGTGCAGCAGCTGCTGGCCAGCAAGCAGAGCGGCAGCCTGGCGGCGCCGGTTCAGGCCAGCAAGCCCCGCGTGACCAAGGAGACCCTGTCCCAGAAATTCGGGCTGATGTCCTCCTACAGCACCGTGTCCACCAATACCGCCAACGGCAACAGCAACATGGCCCTGGCCCTGTCCAAGGTCAACGGCACCGTGCTGGAGCCGGGGGAGGTCTTCTCCTACAACGGCACCTTGGGCGACAGCACCGACCCCAGCGCCGGCTGGCTGCCGGCGGGCGGGCTTTCCGGCGGCATTTCGGTGCAGATGTACGGCGGCGGGATCTGTCAGGGCTCCACCACCCTGTACAATGCCGCCCTGCTGGCGGGGATGGGGATCGTGCAGCGGGACTGCCACTCCTCTCCCTCCACCTACTGTCCCATCGGGCTGGACGCCACGGTGGACTACGGATACATCGATTTCCAGTTCCGCAACCCCCTGGACACCCCGGTGTACATCGCCGCGTGGATGGAGGATGTGACCCTGTACGTGAACTTCTACGGCTGCATCCCCGAGGAATGGGACCGGATCGAGGTGGGCAGCGAGTGCACCGGCGAGGAGGGGCCCCTGTCCTCCGTGGAGTTCGCCGTGGACCCCAACCTCCCCCAGGGGGAGTACGTGCGCAGGACCTCCGGCGACACCGGGTATTACGCCTCGGCGTGGCGGGTGTTTTATAAAGACGGGGAAGAGGTCCGCACCGAGACGCTGCCCTCTTCCTATTACCCGGCCACCGGCGTGATCTACGCCGTGGGCCCGGGCACCGATACGGACAAAGTGGACACCGGCGCCTCGTGGGGGAACGTTTATGAGAACGATCTGCCGGAGCCCACCCCCACCCCGGAGCCCACCCCGGAACCGGAACCCACGCCGGAACCCGAGCCGGAGCCTGAACCTGAACCGGAACCGGAGCCCGAACCCGAACCGGAACCCGAGCCGGAGCCGGAGCCCGAGGAGCCGGATCCCCAGCCGGAGACGGATGCGGGACCGGAGACGCCGGAGGGCTGATCCCGGCCGGACAACAGCCATTTGCTCCCACGATCCCCAGCGCAGCCGCGCTGGGGATTTCCCGGAAACGAGCTTCCCGGGCGGGGGAGAGAGCCATAGATACGCCGAAAGGAGCGGACTTTCGTGAAAGATGGATTTTTTCGAGTGGGCGCGGTGACCCCCCGGGTGCGGGTGGCGGACGTGGCCTACAACCGGGAGCAGATCCTGCAGGGCATCGAAACCCTGTACGCCATGGGCTGCGGGGCGGTGTGCTTTCCGGAGCTGGCGCTGACCGGCTACACCTGCGGGGATCTGTTCCGGGACCGGACGCTGCTACGGGCCGCCGAGCAGGCCCTGGAGGCCCTGATGGCCGACACGGCCCGGATGGACGTGCTGTGCGCCGTGGGGGTGCCGGTGCCGGTGGAGGGCGCGCTGTACAACGGCTGCGCCGTGTTCATCCGGGGCCGGCTCCTGGGGATCGCCCTCAAGGAAAACATACCCAACTATTCCGAGTTTTATGAGGCCCGGCTGTTCACCCCGGGCAGCGGCGTGGGGACCGTGCGCTTTGCCGGGCAGGCCGTGCCGGTGGGCACGGGGCTGCTGTTCCCCTGCGAGAACGTGGAGGGCCTGTGCGTGGGGGCGGAGATCTGCGAGGATCTGTGGACCGCCTGCCCGCCCAGCACCCGGCTGGCGCTGGGCGGCGCCACGGTGCTGCTCAACCCCTCCTGCAGCGACGAGACCGTGGGCAAGGCGGAGTACCGGGAGGAGCTGGTGAAGCAGACCTCCGGCCGGCTGCTGGCGGCCTATGTCTATGCGGACAGCGGGTTTGGGGAATCCACCACGGACATGGTCTTTGCCGGGCACAAGCTCATCTGTGAGAACGGCTCCGTGCGGGCCCAGAACCGGCCCTTTGCAGAGGGCCCGGTGACGGCGGACATCGACCTGGAGCTGCTGCTGAGCGAACGCCGGCGGATGAACACCTGGACCGACCGCCGGGACCCGGACTTGACCCGCGTCCCCTTCTCCTTCCTGCCGGAGACCCTGGCGCGCTTTGAGCCCGCCCGGACCTTTGCGGCCTATCCCTTTGTGCCGGAAGACCGGCAGGGCCTCTCCGACCGGTGCGAACAGATCCTGACCATGCAGAGCGTGGGGCTGGCCACGCGCCTGGAGCACATCGGGTGCAGGGACGTGGTGCTGAACCTCTCCGGCGGGCTGGATTCCACCCTGGCCCTGCTGGTGGCCGTGCGGGCCTTCGACCGCCTGGGCCTGGACCGCCGGGGGGTGCACACGCTGTCGCTGCCCTGCTTCGGCACCACCCAGCGGACCAAATCCAACGCCCAGCGGGTGGCGGAGGAATTGGCGGTGGGCTTCCAGGAGATCTCCATCGGGGAAGCGGTGCACGTGCATTTTCGGGACATCGGCCAGCCGGCGGACCGGTACGATGTGACCTTTGAGAACGCCCAGGCCCGGGAACGCACCCAGGTGGCCATGGATATGGCCAACCGGGTGGGGGGCATCGTGCTGGGCACGGGAGACCTTTCCGAGTTGGCCCTAGGCTGGGCCACCTACAACGGCGACCACATGTCCATGTACGGGGTGAACGCCTCCATCCCCAAGACGCTGGTGCGCCACCTGGTGCGCCACGAGGCGGCCCGCTTGGGCGGGCGCTTGGGCGCCGCGCTGGAGGATATCCTGGCCACGCCGGTGAGCCCCGAGCTGCTGCCGCCCCAGGACGGGGAGATCGCCCAGCGCACCGAAGAGCTGGTGGGCCCCTATGAGCTCCATGACTTTTTCCTGTATTACATGCTGCGGTACGGGTTCCAGCCGGGCAAGATCTACCGGATGGCCTGCCGCACCTTTGCGGACCGCTATGACGCCGGCACGGTGAAGCAATGGCTCACCGTGTTCTACCGGCGGTTCTTTGCCCAGCAGTTCAAGCGCTCCTGCCTGCCGGACGGCCCCAAGGTGGGCTCGGTGACCCTCTCCCCCCGGGGAGATTTCCGCATGCCCAGCGACGCCTGCGCCCGGCTCTGGCTGGACGCCATCGAGAAGCTGTAAGATGGCGGGCAGCGAGCACTATCTGGACAGCAGCGCCACCACGCCCGTGGATCCCCGGGCGGCCCGGGTGGCCTATGACCTGATGACCGTGGAATGGGGCAACCCCTCCTCCCTGCACGACCGGGGCTTTGCGGCCCGGCAGGCGCTGGAGCACGCCCGGGAGCAGGTGGCCCGGGGGCTGGGGGCGTCCCCGGAGGAGATCGTGTTCACCTCCGGCGGCACGGAGGCCAACAACCTGGCCATTTTTGGGGCAGCGGCGGCCCTGCGCCGCCGGGGAGACCGCATCGTCACCACGCAGATCGAGCACGAATCGGTGCTCAACGCCGCCCGGGAGCTGGAAGACCAGGGCTTTGAGGTGGTGTACCTCCCGCCGGAGCGCGACGGGACCCTCTCCGAATCGGCCCTGGCCCAGGCCATCAACGAAAAGACGGTGCTGGTCTCCCTGATGCTGGTGAACAACGAGACCGGGGCCCTGCTGCCGGTGCAGGCGGCCCGGCGGGCCCTCAATCGGTGCAAGTCCCCGGGGGTGCTCCATGTGGACGGGGTCCAGGCCTTCGGCAAGATGGAGCTGTCCCCCAAAAAGCTGGGCGCCGACCTGGTGACGGTCAGCGCCCACAAGATCCACGGGCCCAAGGGAGCCGGCGCGCTGTACGTCAAAAAGGGCGTGCGGGTGCTGCCCCGGGCCTTTGGCGGCGGGCAGGAGCGGGCCCTGCGCTCCGGCACGGAGAGCGTCCCCCTGCTGGGGGCCTTCGGGGCGGCGGTGGAGCTGCTGCCCCCGGTGGAAACGTCCCTGCCCCGGGTGGAGGCCCTGGCCCGGCGGCTGCGGGCGGGGCTGGAGCGGCTGCCCGGGGTGGCTCTCAATTCCCCGCCCGACGGGCTGCCCTATGTGGTGAATTTTTCCGCGGGGCGCGTCCGGGCGGAGACCATGCTGCATTTCCTCTCCCAGCGGGGGGTCTATGTGTCGGCGGGGTCCGCCTGCGGCCGGGCCAAGCCCAGCCATGTGCTCACGGCCATGGGCCTGCCCAAGGAGCGGGTGGCCTCGGCGCTGCGGGCCAGCTTTTCCTGGGATTCCACAGAGGACGACGTGGACGCCCTGCTGGCGGGCCTGGCCGCAGGGCTGGAGAGCCTGTCTCACGAATAGAAAAAAGGAGTGGCCTTCATGCCAAAGGAAGTCATTTTGCTGAAGCTGGGCGAGGTGGTCCTGAAGGGCCTCAACCGCCGGACCTTTGAGGACGCGCTGCTGAAAAGCATCCGCCGGCGGCTGCGCAGCGCCGGGGACTTTGCCGTGAACTCGCTGCAGTCCACGGTGTATGTGATCCCCCAGAACGACGACGCGGACATGGACCTGGCCGAAGAGCGGTGCGCCAAGATCTTCGGCGCGGTGAGCCTGGTGCGGGCCGGCTCGGTGGAAAAGGACCTGGACGCCATCTGCCGCCGGGCCGCGGAGTATCTTCGGGACGAGCTGGAAAGCGCCGCCACCTTCAAGGTGGAGTGCAAGCGCTCGGACAAGAAATTCCCCTACCGCTCTCCGGAGATCGCCGCCCAGGTGGGCGGATACCTGCTGGACCGTTATCCCCATCTCACGGTGGACGTCCATGCGCCGGACGTGACCGTGTGGGTGGAGATCCGGGAAGCCCAGGCCTTTGTCCATGCCGATGCGAAGCCCGGCGCGGGAGGCATCCCCGTGGGCACCGGGGGCCGGGCGGCGGTCCTCATCTCTGGCGGGCTGGACAGCCCCGTGGCCGCCTGGATGATGGCCAAACGGGGCGTGGAGCTGACGGCCATCCACTTTGCCAGCCCGCCCTATACCAGCCCCCAGGCCCACGACAAGGTGGTGCGCCTGGTGCGGAAGGTCAGCGAATATGCCGGCCGGGTCAAGCTGATCACCGTGGAGCTGACCCACCTGCAGGAGGAGATCCGGGACCGCTGCCGGGAGGACCTGGGCACGGTGATCCTCCGGCGGTTCATGCTCCGGGCGGCGGAACGGATCGCCCGGGAGGAGGACTGCGCCGCGCTGATCACCGGGGAGAGCCTGGGCCAGGTGGCCAGCCAGACGCTGCAGGCCCTCACCTGCACGGACGCCGCCGTGGAGATCCCCGTGTTCCGGCCCCTCATCGGCGCCGACAAGGTGGAGATCGTGGAGCTGGCCCGGAAGATCGACACCTACGACATCTCCATCGAGCCCTATGAGGACTGCTGCACCATCTTTACCCCCAAGCACCCCCGCACCCGTCCCCTGCTGCGATTCGTGGAGGAGGCGGAGCGCGCCATCGACGGCGAGGCCCTGCTCGCCGAGGCCCTGGGGACCGTCACCACCCAGTGGGTGCAGCCGTGAGGGAGGAAAGGCAGATGCAAGTGCTTGCCATTGCCGCTGTGACGGCGGGCGGGAAAACCACCGTCGTCCATGCAATCCAAGACCAGCTGCCCAGGACGGCGGCCCTCCATTTTGACGACTATTCCTTTGCAGGTGCAGTGGAGGACTTTCCCCAATGGGTCGCCGACGGCGCAGACTACAACGTGTGGGATCTCAGCCCACTGGAAAGAGACATCCTGTCTCTGAAAAACAGCGGGCAGTATGACTATTTGGTGCTGGACTATCCCTTTGCGTACTGCCACGACCGGCTCAAGCCCTACATCGACTTTGCCGCGTTCATCGATACGCCCCTGGATATCGCCTTGGCGAGACGGGTCCTGCGGGACTATGGGGACGCATCCGGCGAGGCGATCCGCCAGGACCTGGACATGTACCTCAACTATGCCCGGCTGGGGTATGTGCAGATGCTCCAGGATATCCTGCCGTCGTCGGACTACGTGGCCGATGGGACCCAGACGCCGGAAGCCATCGCGGCCGAGATCATCGGGGCTTTTCTAAATCGTACCGAATGAAATGCGATTACACAGGAGGAAACTTATGAACGCAGAGATCATTTCCGTCGGCACCGAATTGCTGCTGGGCCAGGTGGTGAACACCGACGCCGCCATCGTGGCCCAGGAGCTGTCCGCCCTGGGCATCAGCCTGCTGCACACCTCGGTGGTGGGGGACAACCCCCAGCGCCTGAAGGACGCCGTGGAGACGGCCCTGGCCCGCAGCGACCTGCTCATCATGACCGGCGGCCTGGGACCCACCACCGACGACCTGACCAAGGAGACCACCGCAGCCGCCGCCGGGAAAAAGCTGGTCCTCCACCCGGAGAGCCTGGACCGGATCAAAAATTACTTCAACGGCGCTCTGATGACCCCCAACCAGGAAAAGCAGGCCTGGCTGCCCGAGGGCTGCACCGTGCTGCAAAACGACAACGGCACCGCCCCCGGCTGCGCCTTCACGGCGGAAAACGGCTGTGTGGTGATCATGCTGCCCGGCCCGCCCTCAGAGCTGGCCCCCATGCTGAAAAACCGCGCCGTGCCGTTTCTCAGGCAGCTGCAGGATTCCGTGATCGTCTCCCACAACATCCACATCTACGGCCTGGGCGAGGCCCCGGTGGCCCAGATCATGGATGACTGCATGGACGGGGAGAACCCCACCCTGGCCCCCTACGCCAAGGAGGGCGAATGTATGCTGCGGGTCACCGCCAAGGCCCAGACCCCCGAAGCAGCCGACCGCCTCTGCCAGCCCCTGATGGAGGAGATCTTCCGGCGGCTGGGGGCCTACATCTACAGCGTGGACGTGGAGACCCTGGAGGAAGTGGTGGTGGCAGAGCTCGCCGCCCACGGCAAGACCCTGGCCGTGGCGGAGTCCTGCACCGGGGGCCTGCTGGCTAAGCGCATCACCGACGTCCCCGGGGCGTCCCAGGTGTTCCAAATGGGGTGCGTCACCTATGCCAATGCCGCCAAGGAGGCCCTGCTGTTCGTGCCCCATGAGACCCTGGAGGCCCACGGCGCAGTCAGCGAGGAGACTGCCCGGGCCATGGCCGAGGGCATCGTCCGGCGGGCGGGCAGCGACATCGGCGTGGGCATCACCGGCATCGCCGGGCCCGATGGCGGCACGGCGGAAAAGCCCGTGGGCACCATCTACATCGCCCTGTCCGACGGCCGGCAGACCTGGGTGGCCAAGCGCGCGCCCATCGGCCGCACCAAGAGCCGGGACTGGCACCGCCACTGCGCCGCCTCCCAGGCGCTGGACATGGTCCGCCGGTACGTGCTGGGCCTGGACGTGCTCCCCAAGCCGTGAGAGAGACGGGACGTTTCGCGCCCAGCCCCAGCGGACAGCTGCACCTGGGCAACCTGTTCTGCTTCCTGCTGGCCTGGCTCTCCGCCCGGGCCCAGGGGGGCGAGATGGTGCTGCGCATCGAAGATCTGGACCCCGACCGCACCCGGACGGCCTACGCCCGGGGGGCGGAGGACGATCTGCGCTTTTTGGGCCTGGACTGGGACCGGGGCGGCGTGGACGGCGGCACGGAGTATTCCCAGGGCCGCCGCACGGCCTATTACCAGACGTTGCTGGAGCGGCTGGACCAAATGGGCCTCACCTATCCCTGCTTTTGCTCCCGGGCCCAGCTCCACGCCGCCAGCGCGCCCCACGCTTCCGACGGCGAGCCCATCTACCCCGGCACCTGCCGGGACCTGGCCCCCGACCAGGTCCGGGCCCTTTCCCGCACCCGGTCCCCCGCCGTCCGCCTGCGGGTGGACGACGACCCCATCGCCTTCACCGACGGGGTCTACGGGCCCTTCCGGCAGCGGCTGACCCAGGTCTGCGGGGATTTCCTCCTCCGCCGGTCCGACGGGGTCTTTGCCTATCAGCTGGCCGTGGTGGCGGACGACGCCGCCATGGGGGTCACCCAGGTGGTGCGGGGCCGGGATCTCCTCTCCTCCACCCCCCGGCAGCTCTACCTGTACCGGCTGCTGGGGTTTGCCCCGCCCCGGTTCTACCACACGCCCCTGCTGCTGGCCCCGGACGGCCGCCGCCTCTCCAAGCGGGACGGCGACGTGTGCCTGGATGCCCTGCGGGCCCGGGGCCTCACCGGCCCGGACGTGGTGGGGCGGCTGGCCTTTTTGGCCGGCCTGCAGGAGACCCCCCGCCCCGTGACCCCCCGGGAGCTCCTCCCCGCCTTCTCCTGGGACCGCGTCCCCCGGCAGGACATCTGTCTGCCGCCGGAGTGGCTCTAGGCGTTCATAGGCTGTTTACAATTTATTTACTTTTTCAGGAAGAAAGGCCCCCGGTTTTTCTGGTACAATGGACCGGATCGACAAGGGGGCATTTTTTGCCCGAAACGGAAAGGACCTGCAGCACATGCTTGAACTCAGAACCATCGTCAAGGACTATCCCGCCGGAAGCGGCACGGTCCATGCCCTGCGGGGCATCGACCTGCAGTTTCGCCACAGCGAATTCGTGGCCATTTTGGGGCCCTCCGGCTGCGGCAAGACCACCCTGCTGAACATCGTTGGGGGCCTGGACCAGTACACCTCCGGAGACCTGATCATCAACGGCCGCTCCACCCGGGATTTTAAGGACCGGGACTGGGACGCCTACCGGAACCATTCGGTGGGCTTCGTCTTCCAGAGCTACAACCTGATCCCCCACCAAAGCGTGCTGCAGAACGTGGAGCTGGCCCTGACGCTGTCCGGCGTGGCCAAGAACGAGCGCCGCCGCCGGGCCCGGGAGGCCCTGGAAAAGGTGGGCCTGGGGGACCAGCTGAAGAAAAAGCCCGCGGAGATGTCCGGCGGGCAGATGCAGCGGGTGGCCATCGCCCGGGCCATCGTCAACGATCCGGACATCGTCCTGGCGGACGAACCCACCGGCGCCCTGGACACCCAGACCAGCCTCCAGGTCATGGAGCTGCTCAAGGAGATCGCCCGGGACCGCCTGGTGATCATGGTCACCCACAACCCCGACCTGGCCCGGCAGTACGCCACCCGCACCATCCAGATCCTGGACGGGCAGATCACCGGGGATTCCGCCCCTCTCACCCCGGAGGAAACGGCGGCGGAGCAGGCCCGGCACCCGGCCGTCTCCGGCCGGCGGAAGAAGGTAAAGCGGCCCAGCATGAAGCTGCACACCTCCTTCGGGCTGTCCCTCAAGAACCTGTTCACCAAAAAGGGCCGCACGGCGCTGACCTCCTTTGCCGGGAGCATCGGCATCATCGGCATCGCCCTGATCCTCTCGGTGTCCACCGGCATGACCGCCTACATCGACGCCCTCCAGGAGGACACCCTATCCTCCTACCCCCTCACCCTGGAGGCCCAGAGCCTGGACCTGAGCTCCATCATGCGGACCTTCATCGGCAACGCCCAGTCCGCCCAGGACCACGAGCGCGACGCGGTGTACCAGAAGACCGTGGTCTATGACATGATCAACGCCATGAACACCGCCGAGCTCACCGAAAACGACCTGCGCTCCTTCAAGGAGTACCTGGAGCGGGAGCGGGCCGACGCGGAGAGCCCCACCGGCCTGCACGAGGCGGTGAGCGGCGTGCAGTACGCCTATGACCTGGACCTGCTCATCTACACCGAGAACGTGGACGGCTCCATCATCCGGGCCGATTCCCAGCAGCTGATGCAGGACCTGATGCGGGAGCACCTGGGCATGGACATGTCCACCCTGATGGGCCTCAGCCAAGGCTCCACCGGCATGATGTCCATGTTCACCAGCATGTCCCCGGCGTCCTCCTCTCTGGTCCTCTGGCAGGAGATGCTCCCCGGGGACGACGGCGAGCCCATCAACCCCGTGCTCCGGGGCCAGTATGACGTGGTGTACGGCCGCTGGCCGGAGAAGTACAACGAGCTGGTCCTGGTGCTGGACGAGGAGAACGAGCTGGACGACATGGCCCTCTATGCCCTGGGACTCAAATCCAAGGCGGACATGGACGAGGCCATGGAGGCCGCCGTGGACGGCCGGGAGCTGAAGGTGGAGCAGCAGCACTGGTCCTATGAGGACATCTGCTCCCGGGAGTTCCGCACCATCCTCCCCGCCGACTGCTACACCTATGAGGAGCTCACCGGCACCTACCGGGACCTGCGGGACACCGACGCCGGCCTGCGCTATCTCTATGACAACGGCCTGTCCCTCCGGGTCACCGGCATCATCCGCCCCAACGAGGACGCCGTCTCCACCATGCTCACCGGGTCCATCGGCTACACCGCCGACCTCACCCGCTATCTCATCGAGCAGGCCCGGGATTCCGCGGCCCTGCAGGCCCAGCTGGACGACCCCGACCGGGACGTCTTCACCGGGCTGCCCTTCCAGTCCACCACCGGGGACCTCACCGACGCCGAAAAGGAGGCGGAGTTCCGCAGCTACATCGACTCCTTGGACGACCTGCACCTGGCCCAGGCCTATGAACAGATCATGAGCCTGCCCCCCGCCGAGGAGATGGAGGCGTACCTTGCCCAGGCCCTGGCCGGCATGGACCGGGCCGCCATGGAGGAGCAGCTCATCGCCGGCATGACCCAGCAGATGGCCATGGACGAGAACGAGATCCGGGACTACATCGCCGACATGGAGGACGACGAGCTGGAGGAGCTCTTCCGGCGCATGGCGGAGGAGCAGTACAAGCTGCAATACGCCGCCCAGGCCCAGGCCCAGCTGGCCGCGGTGGAGCCCGCCCAGCGGGTGGCCGCCCTGCGGGCCGCCCTGCCCGGCTACACCCGGGAGCAGTGCGCCCAGTACTACGACGAGGTCCTCACCTTCTCCGATTCCACCCTGGACAACAACCTGATCCTGTTGGGGGACGTCACCCTGGAGGACCCCGCGGAGATCTACCTCTACGCCTCCAGCTTCGACGCCAAGGACGTCATCGAGGACGCCATCGCCGCCTATAACGACACCGTGGACGACTTTTCCAAGATCACCTACACGGACTATGTGGGCCTGATGATGTCCTCCGTCACCTCCATCATCAACGCCATCACCTATGTGCTGGTGGCCTTCGTGGCGGTGTCTCTGGTGGTCTCCTCCATCATGATCGGCGTCATCACCCTGATCTCCGTCCAGGAGCGCACCAAGGAGATCGGCATCCTCCGGGCCATCGGCGCCTCCAAGGGGAACGTCTCCAGCATGTTCAACGCCGAGACCGTCCTCATCGGGTTCACCTCCGGCCTGCTGGGCGTGGGGGTGACCTACCTGCTGTGCATCCCCATCAACGCCATTTTGCACCACCTCACCGGCATCACCAGCCTGAACGCCTTCCTGCCGGTGCCCGCGGCGGTGATCCTGGTGGCCATCAGCGTGGGCCTGACCCTGTTCTCCGGGATCATCCCCTCCCGCTCCGCCGCCAAAAAGGACCCCGTGGTGGCCCTGCGCACGGAATGATGCCCCAAAAAAGCCGCAAAAAAGCTCCCGGGAGACCGGGAGCTTTTTTGTCGGGGCTTTCGTCGCAGCCCCATCAAAAACGCCCCGGCGGGGTCGTTCCCGTCCGGGGCGTTTCGTGTCGAGTTGGGTCCTGCTGACAGTCCCGGCAGGGCCGGCGTCAGGTCTGGGCTCCCTGAGCTCCGCCGCACTGGAACTCGGGGTGGGACTTGTGCAGGATCTTGTACAGCAGCTCGTACAGCGTCTTGGACTCCTGGGGGTCCAGGGGCGTGCACTGGGACATCTGCTGGGGGACGTTCAGGGCCTGGTCCCGCAGGGCCCTGCCCTTGTCTGTCAGGGTCACCAGCAGGTGCCGCTCGTCCAGCTGGGACCGCTGCCGGGTGAGGTAGCCCTTCTGCTCCATTTTCTTGAGCAGCGGGGTCAGGGTGCCGCTGTCCAGCAGCAGCCGGTCGCCCAGCTCCTTGGCCGTCAGCGAGTTCTTTTCCCACAGGATCATCATGGTGATGTATTGGGTATAGGTCAGGTCGATCTGGTCCAGATACGGTTTGTACTGCCGGATCACGTCCCTGGCGCAGGCGTACAGCGGGAAGCAGAGCTGGTTTTCGAGCTTCAGCGTGTCGTACTTTTGATCTTTCAAAATGGATCCCTCCTTGGAAGGCTTTGATACTCCATCGGCCCCTCAATGAACCGTTCCCTGTAAGTATACACTTTTTTTGTCATTTTGTCACGTTTTTTTTGAAAAATATTACTGCATTTTTTGATGCCCCGGCTTGCAGGCTCCGGTCGGCGGAAAAGGGCGCCCAGCGGAAGCCCCAAATCGGGCGGAGAGGGAAACAAGCAAACATATGTTTCACGTGAAACATCTTCGATTTTTCCCGGAATTCCGGGAAAAATCGGCCTTCATTTTTTGGGGATTTTTGAAAAATGGCGGCACAGCAGGAGAACGAGGCGAAAATAATTTGAGGCGGGGGGTTGACAAATACCCGGTGGGGGTATACTATAGAGATACCCCCAGAGGGTATTTTTGGACAGCCGTCCGGGCCGCTTTTGGGCCGGACGGGTATCCCAAAAGGAAAGAAGGGGCAGAATGGAACCAAAACACTGCGAGGCTTGCAATAAGACCACGGAGCGTTCGGAAGAAGAACGGAAAAAGCTGATCCACCGGCTCAACCGCATCGAGGGGCAGATCCGGGGCATCCGGGGCATGGTGGAGCGAGACGCCTACTGCCCGGATATCCTGGTGCAGTCCGCCGCCGTATCCGCCGCCGTCAACGCCTTCAACAAGGATCTGATTGCCAGGCACCTGCGGGGCTGTGTGGCCCGGGATCTGCGGGCGGGGAAGGACGAGGTCATCGACGAGCTGGCGGCGACGCTGCAAAAGCTCATGCGGTAGAAAAGGATCGGGCAGGGAACCAACCAAGGGAACCATGAAACGGCAAGGAGGATGTACGATGCAACAGTTTACTGTGACGGGAATGGGCTGCGCGGGCTGCAAGGCCCGGGTGGAAAAGGCGGTGCGGGCCGTGCCGGGGGTCACCGGCGTGACGGTGGGCCTGGAGACCAGATCCATGCAGGTGGAAGGAGACGTCTCCCCGGAGGCGGTCATCCGGGCCGTGGAAGCGGCGGGCTACGGCGCGGCGGTGAAGGGATCGGCCCCGGTGAAGGTGCCCGTGCTGCGGCGCAGGACCCGCCCCGGGGACTGAGGAGGCTTTGGGATGGAACAGTATAACGTGACCGGGATGAGCTGCGCGGCCTGCAGCGCCCGGGTGGAAAAGGCCGTGCAGAAGGTGCCCGGGGTGACCCGGGTGGCGGTGAGCCTGCTCACCAACTCCATGGGGGTGGAGGGCACGGCGGACGCCGGGGCGGTGATCGCCGCGGTGGAGCAGGCGGGCTATGGGGCCAGCCTGAAAAACGGCGCGGCCGGGGCTCCGGCAGCGGCGGAGAGCGCCCTGGAGGACCGGGAGACCCCGGTGCTCAAGCGGCGGCTCATCGCTTCTGTGGGGTTTTTGGCGGTGCTGATGTACGTCTCCATGGGCCACGGCATGTGGGGCTGGCCCCTGCCGGCGGTGCTGGGGGAGAACCCCATCGCCCTGGGACTGGTGCAGCTGCTGCTGGCGGCCATCGTCATGGTGATCAACCAGCGGTTCTTCATCAGCGGGTTCAAGAGCCTGTGGCACCGGGCCCCCAACATGGACACCCTGGTGGCCATGGGCTCCATGGCGTCGTTCCTGTGGAGCGTGTACGTGCTGTTCGCCATGACCGGGGCCCAGCTGCGGGGGGACCACCACGCGGTGATGGCCTATGGGATGGACTTCTATTTTGAATCCGCCGCCATGATCCTGACGCTGATCACCGTGGGGAAGATGCTGGAGGCGCGCTCCAAGGGGAAGACCACCAACGCCCTGAAGAGCCTGATGCGGCTGTCCCCCAAGACGGCGGTGATCCTGCGGAACGGGGAAGAGGTGATGGTGCCCATCGAGCAGGTGCAGAAGGACGACCTGTTCACCGTGCGGCCCGGGGAGAACATCCCCGTGGACGGGGTGGTGCTGGAGGGCAGCAGCGCCGTGAACGAGGCGGCCCTGACGGGAGAGAGCATCCCGGTGGACAAGGCCCCGGGAGACTGGGTCTCGGCGGCCACGGTGAACCAGGAGGGCTTTTTGAAATGCCGGGCGGCCCGGGTGGGCCAGGACACCACCCTGTCCCAGATCATCCGCATGGTCAGCGACGCGGCGGCCACCAAGGCCCCCATCGCCAAGGTGGCGGACCGGGTCTCCGGGGTGTTCGTGCCGGTGGTCATCGGCATCGCCGCGGTGACGGCGGCGGTGTGGCTGCTGTGCGGGCAGGCCTTCGGCTATGCCCTGGCCCGGGCCATCTCCGTGCTGGTGATCAGCTGCCCCTGCGCCCTGGGCCTGGCCACGCCGGTGGCCATCATGGTGGGCAACGGCGTGGGGGCCAAGAACGGCGTGCTGTTCAAGACGGCGGTCTCGCTGGAGGAGACCGGGAAGGTGCAGATCGTGGCCCTGGACAAGACCGGGACCATCACCCAAGGGGAGCCCCGGGTGACGGACCTGCTGCCGGTGGACGGCTGCAGCGAGACCCGGCTGCTCACCGCCGCCGCGGCCCTGGAGAGCCGCAGCGAGCACCCCCTGGCCAAGGCCATCCTGCTGCTGGCGAAGGAGCGGGGGCTGGAGGCCCCGGAGGTGGAGGGCTTTCAGGCGCTGCCGGGCAACGGCCTGACCGCCCGGCTGCAGGGGGAGACCCTGACGGGAGGCAGCCTGCGGTATATGCAGGGGCAGGCGGACCTGCCGGAGACGGTGGTCCGGGCGGCGGATGCATTTGCCCAGGCGGGGAAGACCCCGCTGGTCTTTGCCCAAAACGGGAGGCCCCTGGGCCTGGTGGCCGTGGCGGATGTGATCAAGGAGGACAGCCCCCAGGCCGTGCGGGAGCTGCAGAACATGGGCATCCGCGTGGTGATGCTCACCGGCGACAACGAGCGCACCGCCCAGGCCATCGGCCGGGCGGCGGGGGTGGACGAGGTGGTGGCCGGCGTGCTGCCCGACGGCAAGGAGGCGGTGATCCGGGAGCTGCAGAAGCAGGGCAAGGTGGCCATGGTGGGGGACGGCATCAACGACGCGCCGGCCCTGACCCGGGCGGACATGGGGATCGCCATCGGCGCGGGGGCGGATATCGCCGTGGACGCGGCGGACGTGGTGCTGATGAAGAACTCCCTGCTGGACGTGCCCGCCGCCGTGCGGCTGAGCCGGGCCACGCTGCGGAACATCCATGAGAACCTGTTCTGGGCGTTTTTGTACAATGTCATCGGCATCCCCCTGGCGGCGGGGGTGTGGATCCCCATTTTCGGGTGGACGCTGAAGCCCATGTTCGGCGCGGCGGCCATGAGCCTGTCCAGCTTCTGCGTGGTGAGCAACGCCCTGCGGCTGAACCTCTTCGACATGCACTCTGCCCGGCATGACCGCAGGCGGGCAGCCAAGGTCCCGGCCGCCGGGGGGGCGGTCTGTGAAAAGACCCTGGAGGTCACCGGGATGATGTGCGAGCACTGCGAGAACCGGGTGCGCACCGCCCTGGAAGCGCTGCCCCAGGTGCAGTCCGCCCAGGTCAGCTGGGAGCAGGGGAAAGCGGTGATCCAGGTGGCCGGGAAGATCAGCGACCGGGCCCTGAAAAAGGCCGTGGCCCGGGAGGACTACACGGTGACGGCCATTCGATGAAGAACATTTTTGCAAAGGAGACCGGAACATGGACGAGGTATTTGATTTTTTGAAGGCCTGCGGCACGTACTATCTGGCCACGGTGGAGGGGGACCAGCCCCGGGTGCGGCCCTTTGGGACTATTGACATTTTTGAAGGAAAGCTGTATATTCAGACAGGAAGGACCAAAAACGTCTCCCGGCAGCTGCAGCAAAACCCCAAGGCGGAGCTCTGCGCCTTTTCCAAGGGCACCTGGCTGCGGGTGGCCGGAACGCTGCGGGACGATCCCCGCCCGGAGGCCAAGGCCCATCTGCTGGCCCAGTACCCCGGCCTGCAGAGCCGCTATGCCGCGGACGACCCGGATACACAGGTCCTCTATTTCGAGACGGCGGAAGCCACCTTCTCTTCCTTTGGGGGAGAGCCCAGGACCGTCCGTTTCTAAAAAGGACCGTTTGCAAACAGTCGGAACGAGAGAAAGGAAGTGAATCACAGTGGAGATCACCAAGGAGACCACCATGGGCGAGATGCTCCAGTATGACGGCGGGATCGCCTACATCCTCATGCAGTCCGGTATGCACTGCGTGGGCTGCCCGTCCTCCATCCACGAGTCCCTGGAGGAGGCGTGCATGGTGCACGGCCTGGACGCCGACCAGGTCCTGGCTTCCATCCAGGAATATCTGAAGACCCGCGCCTGAGAGAAGGGCCCGCCCGGCCGTGTGTTCCGGGCGGGCTTTTTTCGAGGGGATCGGTCGTTTGCGATTTGTTGACACATAGGGCGGACCTGCGGTACGCCCCATCGGACCACATCCATCACTGCGAAAGGGGCGCGACGCCATGCCGAAACCGGCTGCTTCCATACTGACCCTGCTGAAAGAGAACATCCAAAAGGTCTTTGTCGGACGGGAGGAGACCGTGGATCTGGTGCTGACGGCACTGATCTGCGGGGGCCACGTGCTCATCGAGGACGTGCCCGGCCTGGGGAAGACCACCCTGGTGCGGAGCCTGGCCCGGTCCCTGGGACTGAGCTTTGCCCGGATCCAGTTCACCCCGGACCTGACGCCCTCGGACGTGACGGGCTACACCCTGTTCGACATGGCCACGGGGGAACGGCAGGTCCATCTGGGCAGCGTGATGCACCAGATCGTCCTGGCGGACGAGATCAACCGCACGGGGCCCAAGACCCAGTCCAGCCTGCTGGAGGCCATGCAGGAGGGGCAGGTCACCATCGACGGGGAGACGTATCCCCTGCCCAGGCCCTTCCTGGTGCTGGCCACCCAGAACCCCGTGGAGCTCACGGGGACGTTCCCCCTGCCGGAGGCCCAGCTGGACCGGTTCCTCATGCGCATCTCCATCGGGTATCCCGAGCGGGCCCAGGAGCTGGAGATCCTGGACCGGGGGATGGCCCGGACCCGGCCGGAGGACCTGGAGAGCGTGGTGTCCGCCCAGGAGCTGTTCGACCTGCAGGAGCAGTACGCCCGGGTGCGCTGCGCCCGGCCCATTTTGGAGTACATCGTGCGCATCGCCGAGGCCACCCGGCGCAGCGACCAGATCGCCCTGGGGGTGAGCCCCCGGGGGTCTCTGGCGCTGCTGTCCGCCAGCCGGGGGTATGCGCTGCTCCAAGGGCGGGACTATGTCCTGCCGGAGGACGTGCAGCGGCTGGTGCTGCCGGTGCTGCTGCACCGGATCCAGCTGGAGAGCCAGGCGCTGTTCAAGCAGCAGTCCCCCCGGCATGTGCTGGAGGAGCTGGTCCAGGGCATCCAGGTCCCGGCGGTCTCGTGATATGAAGGCGTACCGCATCTTCTACTACGGCCTGATGGGGATCGTGTTCCTCATCGGCCTGTATACCGGCAGTCGGCTGTGCTTTCTGCTGGTGCTCATCCAGCTGTTCACCCTGCTGGCGGCCTTTGGGCTCAACGCCTGGACGCTGCTCTCCTTTGCCTATGTGCAGGAGCTGGACCGGAAGGAATCCGAGAAGGGGCAGACGGTGCGGCTGCATCTGGCCATCACCAACGACAAGCCCTTCCCGTTCACCCACATGCAGGTCCATGTGCAGGCGGCGGACCCGGCAGACGACCGGGACCTGCGCATCGAGCTGCCGCCCCGGGAACAGGCGGTCTTTGACCTGCCCATGGTGCTGCCCTACCGGGGGGAGTATGCCCTGGGGATGACGCGGGTGGACATCCAGGATATCTTCGGGCTGCTGCCCATGCACCTGGACATGCGCCGCCTGCCCTATTACCGGCAGCGGACGCTGCTGGTGCTGCCCCGGCTGGTGGACGCCGGGCTGCCCGCCGGGCGGTTGCGGGCGGACCGGACCGGGACGGGCCAGAGCCCGGCCGGGGGGCAGGAGGAGCTCTCCCACCTGCGGGCCTTCGTTCCGGGGGATCCTCTCTCCCGGGTGCACTGGAAGGCCTCGGTGAAGACCCGGACGCTGCTGACCCGGCAGCTGGAGGACCCCACCGGCGGCAGCTGTCTGGTCTTTTTGGACACCCGGCCCGTGGCGGAAGACCCGGTGGCGGGGCCGGACCGGCTTATCGAATGTGCGCTGGCGCTGACGGCGGCCCATTTGCAGCGCCGGGGCCGGGTGCGGGTGGCTTCGTGCGCCCCTGGGGCCCAGCCGGAGCCCCTGGCGGACACCGGGCCCCTGCTGGCTCTGCGGCGGTGGCTGGCCCTGCTGCCCTTTGCGCCGATCCAGGCGGAGGAGGACCCGCCGGCGGTGCGGTTGGATGGATCCCTGCGGGCGGACGCGCCCCAGACGGTGTACCTGCTGGGGGGCGTCTATGACCCGGAGCTGGCCCAGGTGCTGGGGAGCACGGGGGCGCCGTGCCGGTACCTGACGCTGCTGCCCCTGCCGGAAGGGGTGGCCGAGACCGAGGGGCGCCTGCGCCGGATGAGCCTGTACGGGGAGGAGCTGCCCCAGGTGCTGCGCCGTCTGCTGGAGGAGGGTGCCCTATGAAACGAGAGACCCGGGCGTTTTTCGGTCTGCTGGGCCTGGACGCCCTGTGCACCTATACGGCTGTTTTGGGGAGCGCGCTGGTGGCGCTGCCGCTGCTGGCGTTCCCGCTGCCGGTGTTCTGGACGGTGCTGCTGTGCGGTGCCGCCGTGGCAATCTTTGCCCTCTCTGCGGTGAAGCCCTGGCTGCCCGGGGCCCTGCTGGCAGGGGGCGCGGGGCTGCCGCTGCTGGTGCTTAGCCTCCTGGGCCGGGGGGAGGAGACGTTTGCCTATCTGGCGGGGCTGTTCCCCTGGGCGTTTGCCGGCCTGCCGGAGGACCCGCTGTACCCGCCGCTGCCCAGCCTGCTGCTGGCCGTCTTCTTGCTGCTTTTGCCCGTGGCGCTGGTCTTTTGGCTGCTGTACCGGGTGGTGCGCTCCCTGTGGGTGCTGACGGCGGTGTGCGGCGGGGTGGCCGTGGCCGGGGCGTTCCTCTGCCAGGAGGAGCCCCTGGCGGCGTTTTTGCTGCTGTGCGGGGGGATCCTCGTGTTCCTGCCCGCCGTGCGGGTGGCCCCGGAGAACCGGCTGCGGGCGCGGGGCATCGCCCTGCTGTTCACGCTGCCCATTTTGGGGCTGTCCCTGCTGTTCGGGCCCAAGGCGGACGACCAGTGGTACTCCGCCGGGGTGCGGCACCTGGTGGGGGACGTGCAGGACCTGTGGGACTATCACTTCGGCCCGGTGCAGGGCTTTCCCGGCCTGAGCATGCGGGGGATGGGGTTGATGCCCCTGGGCAGCCGCCTGGGCGGGGACCTGGAGCTGGGCAGCGCCACGGTGTTTTTGGTGGACTCCGAGACCCCGGTGGCCCTGCGGGGCCAGGCGCTGGACTATTACACCGGCCAGAGCTGGCAGGACACCCCGGGGGTCAACCAGGGGGGCTTCCGGCTGAAAAGCCTGTTTTTCGGGGAGCAGCGGACCCAGGCCTATTCCCAGGACCGGCCCCTGCGGGTGCCGGACACGGCGGTGGGGCTGTTTGCCCCGGTGGAGGGCCGGATCGTCATCCGGGCCAACTTCGCCTCGCTGTTCCTGCCCTACCGCACGGAAACGGTGACGCTGGAGGGCAATCTGCAGGAGGACGTGTATTTCAACCTGCAGGGGGAGACCTGGATGCGGCGGCAGCCCGACAGCGGGTATGAGATCTCGGTGGAAGCAGAGCCTTGGAACTACCTGTCCCCGGCCTTCGACCGCAACCTGCTGGGCGTGCTGGCCTCGGCCCCCCGGTCGGAAGACCCCTATTGGGAAGAGGCGGCCGCCACGTGCCTGCAGGTGCCGGACACAGTGCCCGACTGGGTGCGGCAGCTGGCGGAGGAGCTCACCGCCGGGGAGACGCTGCCCTATCGGAAGGCCATTGCCCTGCGGGATTATCTCACGGAGAGCTGCACCTATACCACCACCCCCGGCGAGCCGGACCCGGAGGTCGATTTCGTGGCGGATTTTCTCACCAAAAAGCAGGGCTACTGCACCTATTTTGCCTCGGCGCTGACGGTGCTGTGCCGCCTGGCCGGGGTGCCGGCCCGGTATGTCACCGGATATGCGGCGTATTACGACGCCGCTCTGGGCCGGTGCCGGGCCACGCAGGAGACGGCCCACGCCTGGACCGAGGTGTACCTGAGCAATGTGGGGTGGGTGCCGGTGGACGCCCTGTCCCGGCGGGTGTACCGGATCCCGGACCACATCGAGCGCATCCCCGTGGAGGCCACGCCCCGGCCCTCTGCTGCGGCCACGCCCACCCCGGAGCCGGAGGTGCTGCTGGACGATCCCCTGGCCGGGGGGAGCTGGAGCCCCATGCAGCTGCTGTACCTGCTGCTGCTGATCCCCATCGGGGGGATCTTCCTGCTGGGGGCCCGGTGGTATCCCCGGAAATATGCGCCGGAGCGGGTCCGGGCCCGGCACCCCGAACCCGCAGCGGCGGCGGAATTCTACTATCACGCGCTGCTGCGGCAGCTCCAGCTGCTGGACGTGGTGCCCCAAAGCGGCGAGACCCTGACGGCGTTTCTCCGGCGGGCGGCTGCCTGCCTGCCGGACGCCTACGCACAGCCCCTTGCCCAGGCGGCGGAGACCATGAACCGCCTGCGGTTCGGAGAAGTGCCCCCGGAGGAAGCGGAGGTGCGCGGGATGGGGGAGACGGTGGTCTCCCTGGAGGCGTATCTGCGGCGGGAATGGGGCCTGATGGGATATGTGCTCAAGGCATTCTTCGGGACCGTTTTTCTGGACAGGAGCCGATCGGACGGCTGATGCAATCAAGATATCGGGAGGAATCATCATGCAGACCGTGAACAAATGGGACCTTTTTGAACTGACCGTGACCGGACCGGCCACGGGGAACCCCTTTACCGAGCGGCACTTTGGGGCCGCATTCACCCACAACCGGGAGACCGTGTCCGTTGAGGGCTTCTACGACGGGGAGGGCGTCTACAAGGTGCGGTTCATGCCCTCCTGGGAGGGAGTCTACACCTACCGGACCTTCGGGGATTTTGCAGGCGCGGAGACCGCCGGCACGCTGACGGTGGGCCCGGCGGGACCGGGCAACCACGGGCCTGTGCGGGTGGCGAACGAACACCACTTTGCCTATGAGGACGGCACGCCGTACTACTCGGTGGGCACCACCTGCTATGTCTGGCCCCATCAGCCGGACGAGGTCATCGCCCAGACCCTGCAGGAGCTGGACCGGGGGTATTTCAACAAGATGCGCTTCTGCGTTTTCCCCAAGCACTACATCCACAACTTCCGGGACCCCCAGACCTTCCCCTATGAGGGGACGCCGGTGGACAACGCCGGGCTGTCGGAGGAGACCTTTACCTATCAGGCGGACCTCTCCGGGAACCACTGGGACTTTACCCGCTTCTGCCCTGAACACTTCCGCCGGGTGGAGCGGGCGATCCAGGCCCTGCTGGAGCGGAACATCCAGGCGGACCTGATCCTGTTCCATCCCTACGACCGCTGGGGGTTCTCCTGCATGACCCGGGAGCAGGACGACCTGTATCTCCGCTACTGCATCGCCCGGTTCGCGGCGTATCGGAACGTGTGGTGGAGCCTGGCCAACGAGTACGATCTGCTGGTCACCAAGACGCTGGCGGACTGGGAGCACACGGCGGCGCTGATCTGCGCGGAAGACCCCTATGCCCACCTGCGGTCCATCCACAACTGCATGGCCTTTTACGATCACGCCCGGCCATGGATCACCCACGCCAGCCTGCAGCGCCAGGACCTGTACCGGCATGTGGAGTTCACCGACGAGTACCGCACCCGGTGGAGCAAACCGATCGTGTGGGATGAGATCGCATACGAGGGGAATATCGACATGGGCTGGGGGAACATCTCCGGGCAGGAGCTGGTGCGCCGCTTCTGGGAGGCGTCCCTGCGCGGGGGATACGCCGGGCATGGGGAGACCTTTTTGGACCCGGAAAACGACATCCTCTGGTGGAGCCACGGCGGGACGCTGCACGGGGAAAGCCCCGCACGGATCCGGTTCCTGCACAGGATCCTCAGCGAGACGCCCGGGCTGGGTCTCAAGCGGGGAGCAGGCGCCTTTGACGAGACGGTGGGGGTGCCGGACACGGTGATGCCCCAGGGGATGGAGATCCACTATTACGGCTTTGGCCGGCCGTCGTTCCGGGACTTTATCAAACCGGCGGAGGAACAGTGGAAGGCGGAGGTCATCGACACCTGGGAGATGACCGTCACCGATGCGGGGGTCCACAGCGGAAAGTTCCGGGTCCCGCTCCCCGGCAAGGAATATATGGCGGTGCGGTTGACCCGGGTGACCGGCTGAGGTCCCCGCCCACCCGCCCCTGCCTCGCCCGCCCACACCGCGCAAGCGGTGTGGGCGGCTTTTTGCCCGAAGGGCAAAAAGCGGGGGCCGCAGCGCAGCTGCGGGCCCGGGCGAGGCAGGGGCGGGCGGTGAGCAGGAACCTTTTGGACGGGCCTGCATAGGATAGGGACAGGAGGTGACAAACTATGGCTTCACTGCCAACAAAGGGCATCGATATTTCCGAGTTCAACGGTGATGTAGATATTGCCGCGTTGAAAAAACAGGTGGATTTCGTGATCATCCGCTGCGGCTACGGCGGGAATACCCTGTACCAGGACGACGCCCAGTATGAAAACAACGTGCGCAAGTGCCAGGAGGCGGGGATGCCGTATGGAGTGTATCTGTATTCCTACGCCCAGAACGAGCAGATGGCCCTGAGCGAGGCGGCCCATACGCTGCGGCTGCTGAAAGGGAAAAAACCGCTGTATGGAGTCTGGTACGACGTAGAGGACAGCACGCTCCCCAAGAGGGAGACCCTCACCGACAACTGCGTGACGTATTGCCGCACGCTGGAGGACGCCGGGTACTACTGCGGGATCTACTCGTTCCTAAATTTTTGGGAGGACTGGCTGACCAGCCCCCGGCTGGACCGCTTTGACAAATGGGTGGCTCAATGGGCCCCCACGCTGGAATATCCCGGGCCGGTGGGAATCTGGCAGTACACCAGCAACGGGACTCTGCTGGGACAGCGGTTCGACATGGACCTGGCCTATCGGGACTATCCCGCCCTCATCGGCGGAGCAGGAGGTGAGACCGTGACCCGTGCAGAGACTGAACAGATCGCCCGGACGCAGGCGCAGCAGGTCCTGGCAGCCTATATGGAACAGTACCGGACCTTTTCCCAGGTGCCGGAATGGGCCCGGGACGCCGTGGAGCGGATCTACCGGGAGCTGGAGCTGGAGGGCGCCGGACAGGAGGGAGACCGGACCCTGCTGCTGGCCAGCCCGGACTATGTCCGGATGCTGTATGTGCTGGACAAGGCCCTGGAAAAAATGAAACAGGAGCGCGGGGAGTGAGCGGTCAAAAACTGTGTGGTTTTGGAATTGACAAACAGGCCGAAAGAGAGTAGAATAGGGGCCGGTTTACGCCAAAAAGAACGTGTAAAGAAGGCAACGGATTCATGACAAGGCTTTTGTGCAGTATCGCCATCGCTCTGGTGGCAGGTTTGATGATGACCCGGCTGTTTAAGCGCGTGCATCTCCCGGATGTGACCTCCTATTTGATCACCGGCGTTTTGCTGGGCCCCATGCTGATCGGCCGGTTGGGCATCCCCGGGGTGGGGTTCAACTCCTTTGAACAGGTGGAGACCTTGCAGCCCATCTGCGACGTGGCCTTGGGCTTCATCGCCTTTGCCATCGGCAGCGAGTTTCGTTTGAATGAATTGAAGGCCACCGGCCGTGCCGCGGTGACCGTGGGCATCGTTCAGGCCCTGGCTGCCGCGGTGCTGGTGGACGCCGCCCTGCTCGGCCTGCATCTCTTCCTGGGAGACAAGCTGCCCATCCCGGCGGCCATCACCCTGGGGGCCATTGCCACTGCCACCGCCCCGGCGGCCACGCTGATGGTGGTGCGCCAGTACAAGGCCAAGGGCCCCACCACCAGCCTGCTGCTGCCGGTGGTCGCTTTGGACGACGCGGTGGGCCTGGTGGTGTTCGCCGTCTCCTTTGGGGCGGCACAGGCCATGCTCTCTGCCAACGCGAACCTCACCGCCGTTTTGGTGGAGCCCCTGCTGGAGATCGCAGTCTCCCTGCTCTTGGGCGGCGCGCTGGGCTGGGTGCTCACCCAGCTGGAGGACTGGTTCATGTCCCGCCGCAACCGGGTCGCCATGATCTCCGGTTTTGTCACCATGGCGGTGGCCCTGTCCATGATGGAATTTACGGTGGGCGGGATCACTTTCCGGTTCTCGTCTCTGCTGGTCTGCATGATGCTGGGGACCGTGTTCTGCAACCTCTGCCCCCTGTCCTCGGACATGATGGACCGCGCTGACCGCTGGTCCGCGCCCTTTGTCACGCTGTTCTTCGTGCTGTCCGGCGCACAGCTGCACCTGGACGTCTTCGCGGATGCGGCGGTGGTGGGCATCGGTCTGGTGTATATCGCTGCCCGTTCGCTGGGAAAATATCTGGGGGCGCGGTTCAGCTGCAAATGGGCCGGCTGCTCCCCGACGGTGCAGAAGTACCTGGGGATCACCCTGCTGCCCCAGGCCGGAGTGGCCCTGGGCATGGCCTCTCAGGTGGGGGCCCAGATGGGTGCCATCGGCGCCACGCTGCGCAGCATCGTGCTGTTCGGCGTGCTGATCTACGAGCTGGTGGGTCCCAGCCTGACCAAAATTGCTCTCACCGCTGCGGGAGATATCATCCCGAAAAAGGAGATGGCTCCGGGCGAGCGGCCCGGACCGGCATTTTAGTGCTCTGCGGCGGGGCGGATGCTGCTTTCCGCAGCTCTGCCGTCTCGCGGGCCGGCGCCCCCAAGGCGCCGGCCCTTTTTGCTTTGCAAAAACGTCCGGCGTTGCCGGACGGCGAGACGGTGGCCGGCCGTTGCGTTTTCCTCCCGGAAGGGACTTGCTTTTTCCCGGGACCCGTAGTAGAATAGACTTGAGAAGGATCCGTCAGGTGGAACGTGCAGGTCGGTTTGCGAGAAAGGATGGGACAAAATGGAAGCTGTGGACGTCAGCCTGGAGATCACGAGACTGATCCGGTACGGGCTGGAGAAGGGTCTTCTGGAGCCGGAGGACCGGACGTATGCCCTCAACCGGATGCTGGCCCTGCTGGGGTGCAACGAATACGAACCCAAAGAGGGTGCGCCCATCCGGTATCCGGCCGAGGCGTTGGAGCCCCTGTGCGCATGGGCCGCGCAGCAGGGCCGGTTTTCCCCGGATACCCAGGACGCCCGGGATCAGTTCGACACGGAGCTGATGAACTGCATGATGCCCCGGTCCTCCCAGGTGGTCCGCCGGTTTTATGAGCAGTATGCGGTGGACAAGCAGGCGGCCACCGACGCCTACTACCGCCTGAGCATCGCTTCCAACTACATTCGGGCGGACCGCATCGCCCGGGACCGGAAATGGACCGCCGCCACGCCCTATGGCGACCTGGTGATCACCATCAACCTCTCCAAGCCGGAGAAAGACCCCCGGGCCATTGCCGCAGCCAAGAGCGCGCCCCAGTCGGGCTATCCCAAGTGTGCCCTCTGCCGGGAAAACGAAGGCTTTTTGGGCAGCGCCAACCAGGCGGCCCGGGGCAATCACCGGCTGATCCCCCTGGAGCTGCTGGGAGAGCGCTGGTATCTCCAATATTCACCCTATGTCTATTACAACGAGCACTGCATCGTTTTAAGCGAGGAGCACCGCCCCATGCGGGTCAGCCGGGAGTCCTTTGCCCGCCTGCTGGAGCTGGTGACGCTGCTGCCTCACTATTTTGTCGGTTCCAATGCGGATCTCCCCATCGTGGGCGGGTCCATCCTGACCCACGACCACTTCCAGGGGGGCCGCTACGAGTTCCCCATGGCCAAGGCCCCTTTGCGGGAGACGCTGTCGTTCTCAGGCTTTCCCCAGGTGGAGGCCGGCATCGTCCGCTGGCCCATGTCGGTGATCCGACTGCGCTCGGCGGACAAGGAAGCCCTGACGGAGCTGGCGGACCGCATTTTGGGCAGCTGGCGGCAGTACAGCGACCCCACGGTGGACATCCTCAGCCACACCGGGGACACGCCACACAACACCGTCACCCCCATTGCCCGCCGCCGGGGCCAGGACTATGAGCTGGACCTGGTGCTGCGCAACAACCGCACCACCGAAGCCCATCCCCTGGGGCTGTTCCATCCCCATGCCCAGTACCATCACATCAAAAAAGAAAACATCGGCCTCATCGAGGTCATGGGACTGGCCATTCTGCCGCCCCGCCTGCTCACGGAGACCGAGACCCTCATCGAAGCCCTGTCCGATCCCCACCGGGCGCCGGAGCTGCTGGATCGGGAGGACATGCACAAGCATCGGCTGTGGTATGAGGAGCTGAAGGCCCAGGGGGTCACCGCAGCCAACGCCCGCCAGGCGGTCCAGGACGGCGTGGGGGCGATCTTTGGCAAGATCTTGGGCAACGCCGGTGTCTTCAAGGACGACGAAGCCGGACGGAGGGCCTTCCGCCGGTTTACCGATCAGGTATGAGCTCGTTCCTGTCCCGCTTCCTCCAGGCGCTTTTTCCGCCCAAGTGCCTGGTGTGCGGCCGGCCCGCTCCGGAGGGGCTCTGCCCCGCCTGCCGAAAACAGCTGCCTCCAGAGCCCCTGTGCCGCACGCTGACCCTGCCGGACGGCAACAATCTGCCGGTCCGGTGCCCGCTGCCGTATGAGGGGCCCTATCGGGAGGCGCTGCACCGGCTGAAATTTCAGGGCCGCCGTGCCCTGGCCCAGCCGTTGGGGACGCTGATGGCCCGGGCCGTGTCCTCCGGGGCTGCCTATGACGGCGTGACCTATGTCCCCCTTTCGGAAAAAAGCCGGCGCGCCCGGGGCTACGACCAAAGCCGCCTGCTGGCGGACCGGGTGGGGGCCCTGTTGCAGCTGCCGGTGCTGGAGCTGCTCAGCAAGGTCCGGGAGACGGACGTACAGCACCAGCTGCCGGGCAGTCAGCGCATGGAAAACGTGCGGGGCGCCTATCAGGCGAAAAATGCCGCCGGGCTGCGGCTTTTGCTCATCGACGACATCGTCACCACGGGAGCGACGCTCCTCACCTGCGCCCAGACCCTGTACGGAGCGGGCGCGGCAGCCGTAGACGGCCTGTGTGCGGCGGACACCGCCGGACCCGAGAGAACCTAAATGGAGGCGATCACCATGGATATGGAAAAAATACGACGGGCTGTCCGGGACATCCTGGAGGCCATTGGGGAGGACCCCGACCGGGAGGGCCTGCAGGAGACGCCGGACCGGGTGGCGCGGATGTACGGGGAGATCTTCTCCGGGCTTTCCGCAGACCCCACCCAGCACCTGAAGATCTTTCACGAGCAGGGCAAGCACGATGAGCTGGTCCTGGTCAAGGACATCCCCCTCTACTCGGTCTGCGAGCACCACCTGCTGCCCTTTGTGGGCAAGGCCCATATCGCGTACATTCCTAGGGACGGCAAGATCATCGGGCTTTCCAAATTTGCCCGGATCGTGGACTGCTTTGCCCGCCGTCCCCAGGTCCAGGAACGGCTGACGGGGCAGATCGCGGACTTCCTCTACGACCATCTGACGCCCCAGGGCGTGGCGGTCTTTTTGGAAGCGGAGCACCTGTGCATGACCATGCGGGGCGCCCGTGCGGCCGGGGCCCTGACCCGGACTTCTGCTCTGCGGGGCATCATGCGTTCCGATCCCCGCACCCGGGCGGAGGTCACGGCGCTGCTCTCCGGAAACCGATGAGCCCGGCGGTCTTTCGGGCGCGGGACAAGCGCTTTCCCCTGGACCGGGTGTACGTCATGGGGATCCTCAACGTGACCCCGGATTCGTTTTCCGACGGTGGCCGCTACTTTGGCGAGGACGCCGCCATGGCCCGGGCGGTGCAGATGGCTCAGGAGGGCGCAGATATCATCGACATCGGCGGCCAGTCCACCCGGCCAGGGTACACGCCCATCTCTCCCGAGGAAGAATGGGCGCGGATCCGTGCGGTCCTGCCCCGGGTGATCCGGGAGACCGGACGGGCGGTGTCCGTGGACACATTTTACCCCTGGGTGGCGATTCGGGCGCTGGAGGCCGGAGCCCACATCCTCAACGATGTGACGGGCTTTTCGGAGGCCATGTTTCAGGCGGCGGCCGGGTCCGGCTGCGGCTGTGTGGTCACCTTCCCTCGGGGCGGCGCGGGAGCAGATGTCTGTACCGCGGCTCACCGCTTCTTTTTGGACCGCCTGGAAATGGCCCGGCGTTCCGGCATCGACGGGGAGCAGCTGTGTTTCGATCCCGGCATCGGCTTTGGCAAAACCATGGACGAAAACCTGCGGCTGCTGGCCCGGGTGGACCGCACCCGGGTCCCCGGGACGGCGTTCCTCATGGCAGCCTCCCGCAAGCGGGTCACGGGCTTTCCCTGCGGCGACCCGCCCTTTGCAGAACGCTTGCCCGCCACGCTGGCGGCGCACACCGCTGCCATTCTGGGCGGGGCGGATCTGGTGCGGGTCCACGATGTGAAGGAAGGGGTCCAGGCGGCCCAAATGGCCCTGGCCCTTCGTCAGGCAAAGGAGTGATTCCCATGGACAAGATCCTGCTCAAAGGTCTGGAGATCTTCGCATATCACGGGGTGAACCCGGAGGAAAAGGCGGACGGGCAGACTTTCCAGCTCGATCTGACGCTGGAGGCGGATCTTTCCGCTGCCCGGCACAGCGACGATCTCAACGACACGGTGAACTATGCCGCCGTCCGGAAAACGGTCCAGCGGGCGTTCACTGCGGAAAAGTATGACCTCATCGAGCGGGCGGCCCAGGTCGTCTGCGATGCGGTCCTGGGGGAACACCCGCAGGTGCAGCGGGTCACGGTGCTGCTGAAAAAACCGAATGCCCCCATGAATGCGGTCTTTGACTACGCCGGGGTCGAGATCACCCAGGCCCGGGCGGAGAACCCTGGGAAAGGAGATGCTACGTAGATGAAAGCGGTCTTAGGCCTGGGTGCCAACCTGGGCGACCGGGTGGGGAACCTGCAAAAGGCGGTCTTTGCCGTTTCGCAGCTGCCGGATACCCAGGTCCTGGCGGTCTCCGGCGTCTATGAGACCGAACCCTTCGACGTGCTGTCTCCACAGGACCAGTACCTGAATGCGTGCCTGCTGGTGGAGACGAAGTGCCCGCCGGAGGACCTGCTGGCATCCTGCCTGCAGATCGAATCCGCCTTGGGTCGGGTGCGCACGGAATACCACGGGGCGCGCACCGTGGACATCGACATTTTGCTCGTAGAGGGGTACGAGAGCCACACCCCGCGGCTCACTGTGCCGCATACGGGCATTTTGGAACGGGCCTTTGTGCTGGTCCCCCTGCTGGACCTGTTCCCCACGGGAGAAGCCCTGGGCTTTTCCTTTGGGCAGGCATTGGCGCAGGTGGATCGGACAGGTGTGGTCCCGTTTGGAGAACTTTTCAGCGAGAAAGGAAGGAAAGCCATGGATCGAAAAGTCATTTCTGTCTTGGAGACGGTGGACGTTGCCACCGGAGAGCGCCGTGTGGAGCACACGTTCGACAAGACCATCGAAGCGCCCAACTGGCTTGCGCCGGACACCCTGCTGTACAACAGCGGCGGAGAGCTCTGGTTCTACACGCTTTCCACCGGGGAAAGCACCCTGCTGGATACGGGGACGGTGCGGTTCTGCAACAATGACCACGTGATCTCGCCGGACGGCAAATATGTGGGCATTTCCAGCGGCGCCGCCGGGGATTGGCGCTCTGCGGTGTACATCTGTCCCCTCACCGGCGGAGAGCCCCGCCGCGTCACGGAGAACACCCCCAGCTATCTCCACGGGTGGTCGCCGGACGGCAAGACCCTGGCCTACTGCGCGGAGCGCAACGGCAATTTCGACGTGTACACCATCCCGGTGGAGGGGGGAGAGGAGACCCGGCTCACCGTGGCGGAAGGGCTGGACGACGGCCCCGAATATGCCCCGGACGGGCAGCAGATCTGGTTCAATTCCGTGCGTTCCGGCCTGATGCAGGTCTGGCGCATGAACCCGGACGGCACCCAGCAGGTCCGGGTCACCAAGGACGAGGAGAGCAACTGCTGGTTCCCCCACCTTTCTCCGGACGGCCGGACCGTGGCTTATATCGCCTACAAAAAGGGCGATGTACAGCCGGGGGACCACCCGCCCCAGAAGAACGTGGAGATCCGGCTGATAGATGCCGACGGCGGGAACACCCGGGTGCTGGTCCGACTCTTTGGCGGACAGGGCACCCTGAACGTCAACAGCTGGTCGCCGGACGGCAAGCGCCTGGCCTTTGTCAGCTACCGTCTGGCAGACTGACGGTCGTTTTCACAGCGCATCGCTTGAGAGGACGCTTTTGGGCGTCCTCTTTTTTTGCCGGTATCTGCGTCCGGCGGACCTGCCTGCGGGTCCCGGCGCCCGCCCACCCGCCCTCCGCCCCGCCGTCTGGGCCGGGGCCCAGGCGCTTTTCGCCCAGCGAAAAGCCGCCGAACCCTTGGGTTCGGCGGCGGGGCGGCCCGGCTTCGGCCGCTAGAAGTACCACGTAGGGAACAGGCGCAGGCCCTCCACATAGGCCCGGGGGGCGGGCGCCCCGGAGATCACCGGATAAAACGCCCAAAAGGCTGCCAGCACCAGGACGGTGAACCCCACGAGCACCAACCCGTAGGGCGTGACCTCCGCCACCGCTGTGCCGGAGGGCGTGCGCACCGTCCAGACCTTGCGCAGGTCCGGCCGCCGGGCAAGCTGCTGGAAGACCCCCGCCAGCGCCAGGACGAGGAACGGCACCGCGGCAAAGTAATGGTAGATGAACGTCAGCCGGGGCACCAGCATCCAGGGCAGCAGCACCGAAAGGTACCCCGCCAGGCACACCCCGGCGGAGAGCTCCCGGCGGCGCACCCAGGCCGAGGCCGCGGCGAACAGCGCCAGAAACCCGCCCCACCAGACCGGCGGGCTGCCCATGGAGGCCAGGGTGCTGTACTGCCCCGTCGGCGCCTCTCCCACATAGAACCAGATGGGCCGGACCAGCAGCGGCCACTCGTACCATGGGGAGGCAAAGGCGTGCTGGGCGACCAGCGTGGCGTGGTAGTTGAACATGGTCACCTGATACCGGAGGAACGTCTCCCACACGTTCCCGATGTTGTGGGGCAGGGTGGTCAAGGGCAAAAAGGCCCCAAAGTACAGCCCAAAGGGGATCCCCAGGAAGAACAGGCAGCACCAGCTGCACAGGGTCCAGCTGCGGGCCCACAGGGTGCCCGTCCCGGTCTTTGCCCGGTACCCGTCCCGAATGGACAGCCCCAGCTTGCCGAAAAACAGCACGGCCAGCCCCAGCGCGGCATAGGCGGCGTTCCACTTGCTGGCGATCCCCAGCCCGGTGCAGATCCCGCACACCAGCAGCGGCCGCAGCAGGCGGCCCAGGGGGGCGGTGCGCAGATCCTGCCGGAGAAACGCCGTCATGGCGTCGTACATGAGCAGGATGAAAAACACCGCAAAGGTGTCCACGGTGGCGATCCGGGTCTGGGTGAAGTGCATGCAGTCAAAGGCAAACCAGAGGGTAGCCGCCGCGCACAGAGAGGTCCGCCCGAACAGCTGATGGAGCAGGTGATACAGCACCGGCAGCATGAGCACGCCAAACGCCGCCCCCGCCGCCCGCCAGCCAAAGGGCGTCATCCCAAAGACCGCGATCCCCGCCGCGATGAGGTACTTCCCCAACGGCGGGTGGGTGTTTTCATAGGGCTCCAGGCCCAGCAGATCCTCATAGGCGGTGCGGGCGTGGTAGATCTCGTCAAAATACGCGGAATTCCGATAGGTGATCCACTCCGGCAGGCAGTCGCTCTCGTCCAGCAGGGCCTGGCCCCCGGCGCTGCCCTGGGCAGGCAGATACACCTTCCGCCCGGCAGACCGCAGCCCCAGCTCGCAGAGCACCGTGTTCCCGTCCAGGGCGGTGAAGCGCACCAGACGGCCGGGGGTCTCCAGGTTGTGCCGGGCCCAGGTGAACACATAATCCCCGCTGTCCTTCAAAACGCCGCAGTCGGTCCAGGTCCGGCCGTCGTCGCTGGTCTCCACCTGCACGTTGACCCCCACCCGGGCGGCGTAGTGGGCCCGGTCCGCCGTGAGTCCCGGGAAATACACCACCTGGTCCGCCTGGCCCGCCACGGCAACGGTCACCTGCTCCCCTGCTTCGGGGGTCCAGGCAGACTGCGGAGACCGCAGATCGCCCAGCCCCCAGAAGGCAAAGCAGGCATAGGCCAGGGTCACCGCGGAGACGGCCCAGGTGTCCCCCCGCCGCCAGGCGTGCTCCCGGGGCACAAAGGCGGGCCGGGGCCGGGCCGCCGGCAGGGGCCGCACCCGTCCCCCCAGATAGATCCGTCCCAGCGTGACCAGCATCCCCACCAGGGCCAGCACCTGCACCCCGGCCAGCAGCCGGGTGGTGGAGGCATTGGGGTCATAATTTCCCCCCACCGTGCGGAACAGGTACAGCACATGGGCGACGTTCAGAAAGTGCAGCGCCGCCGTCAGGCCGAACACCCGGGGCAGCCGGCGGTCCCGGGTGCAGAGGAAGGCCACCAGCAGGAACAGCAGCACCGGGTACAGGTACCGCTCGTGCATCTTCACCCCGAACAGGTACATCACGCCCATCAGCACCGCCGGCGCCGCAAAGACCGCGTCCTCCCGCTTGGAACCGAACACCAGGCCCGCGCAGCAGATCGTGGCCGCCACCGGCGCGGCCAGGCTCAGCACCCAGGCGGCGTTCCCCTCCGGCAGCACCCACCAGTTCCGGCCCAGCAGGGTCCACAGGTTATATGCGTTGACGGAATAGTAGTTGTACGAATCCAGCGTGGTGCGGTACTCCTGCAGCAGCCAGAGGTAGTCGAACCCTTGGGTGAAGGGCGTGGCCAGCAGCAGCACCGTCCCCACTGCCGCGCCGATCCCCACCCCCAGGCCCCCAAAGGCCCGGCGCTTCAGCGCCAGGAACAGGAACACCGGGGCAAAGATCAGCGCCTGGGGCTTCAGCGCCAGCCCCAGCCCGTAGAGCGCCCCCGCCGGCAGATACCGCCGCCGGTAGAGGCACGCCACCGCCGCGAACAGCACCAGCGTGGACACCGAGTCGATCTGCCCCCACTGGGCGGAATTCACCGTCACCGCCGGGCAGAACAGGAACGCCCCCGCCGTCAGCAAAGCCAGGCTCTCGCCCAGACGGCGGCGTCCCCACAGCAGCAGCCCGCAGCCGCACCCCAGGTCGGCCACGATGGCGGGCAGCTTGATGATCAGCGTATAGGCGGTGCTTTCCCAGCTCAGCCCCAGTCCCCGGCGCAGCCGCTCCAGCGCCCACAGGACATACAGATACCCCGGCGGGTAATCCAAAAACAGATCCTCTTCCCGATAGATCTGCCCGAACCCCACCCGGTTGAGCTCCATGGCCCAGCCCTTGAAGGTGTCGATGTCCGTGGAAAAGCCCTGGGCGGTATAGCCCAGATACAGCCGCACGAACAGCCCGGCGGTCAGCAGCAGGGCCGCCGCGGCGGCAAACCCGTTGGGGGAGCGAAAGCGGTCCTTGGGGCTGCGGGCAAACACCGCGCACACGCCGCAGCCAAACACCGCCGCCAGCAGGAGATCCGGTCCCATGGAGCGCCTCCTTCCACAAAAATAAAAAGCGAAAAGTTCTCCCCAGTCGCTTGACACTTTCCGAAAATTCGGGTACGCTATGCGTATGGAGAACCCACCCTTTTAGTGTACCTTTTTCTCCCCCAAATGTCAAATCATCCCACAGGAAAGGACGAGATCTCATGAAAGAAAACTTTCCGCGATTCCACGAGGACCCGCAGGTCCTCCACGTGGGCTGTACCCCGGAGCGCAGCTACTACGTCCCCTTCCAGAGCGCTGGGGAGGCGGCGGGGGGCGTGTCCTCCCGGATGCTCTCCCTCAACGGCTCCTGGGCCTTCCGGTACTATCCCTCCTACGCCCAGGCCATCGATCCCGCCGAGGGCCTGGTGTTCGACGAGGAGGAGATGGATTCCATCCCGGTGCCCTCCTGCTGGCAGATCCACGGCTACGGCACCCACCAGTACATCAACGTCCGCTACCCCTTCCCGGTGGATCCCCCCTACGTGCCGGAGGAAAACCCCTGCGGCCTCTACGTGCGCCACTTCGACCTGGAAGCGGATGCCTTGGACCGCCGGTGGTTCCTCAACTTTGAAGGGGTGGATTCCTGCCTCTACCTGTGGGTGAACGGGGACTTTGCCGGCTACAGCCAGGTCTCCCACGCCACCTCGGAGTTCGAGATCACCCAGTACCTCACGACAGGAGACAACGTCCTGGCGGTGCTGGTGCTCCAGTGGTGCGACGGCAGCTACCTGGAGGACCAGGACAAGCTGCGCATGAGCGGCATCTTCCGGGACGTGTACCTCCTGGACCGCCCCCAGAGCTTCCTGCGGGACTTCTTCGTGAAGGAATCCTTCGCCCCCGACTTCTCCTCCGCCCGGGTGCTGGTGGAGCTCTCCACCGAGGGCCCCTGCACCGTCACCGGCACCCTCTTCGCGCCGGACGGCACCCCCGTGGGCGCCCCCCAGACCGGAACCGAGAGCCTGGAGTTCCCGGTGGAGGCTCCCGTCCTGTGGAACGCCGAGCACCCTGCCCAGTACACCCTCTTGCTGGAGACCGAGGACGAGTGCATCTCCCAGCAGGTGGGCCTGCGCCGCATCGAGGTGGTGGACGGCGTGGTGCTCCTCAACGGCGTGGCCATCAAGTTCCGGGGCGTCAACCGCCACGACAGCGACCCCGTCACCGGCTTCACCATCAGCCGGGAGCAGGCGCTGCGGGACCTCACCCTGATGAAGCGCCACAACATCAACGCCATCCGCACCAGCCACTATCCCAACGCCCCCTGGTTCCTGCAGCTGTGCAGCGAATGCGGCTTCTATGTCATCGCCGAGGCGGACATCGAATCCCACGGCATGGCCACCAAGGAGGGCGGCTACAGTCCCGAGGGCTACGCCGACGCCGCAGACGATCCCCAGTTCGCCCTGGCCATCCTGGACCGGGTGCGCCGCAGCGTCATCCGGGACAAGAACAACGCCGCGGCGGTGATCTGGTCCCTGGGCAACGAGAGCGGCTGGGGGGAGAATTTCGAGGCCGCCGGCCGCTGGGTCAAGTCCTACGACCCCTCCCGTCTGCTCCACTACGAAAACTTCCTCACCTACCACCACGCCCGCAAGCCCGACTTCTCCATGCTGGACTTCTACAGCCGGATGTACGCGCCCCTCAAAGACATCGAGGCGTACTTTAACGGCGAAGAGCTGGACGAGAATCTGGACGGGGCCCGCAAGCCCTACCTGCTGTGCGAGTACATCCACGCCATGGGCAACGGCCCCGGGGACGCCGAGGACTACCAGGCCCTCATCCAGCGCCATCCGGGCTTTGCCGGGGGCTTTGTGTGGGAGTGGTGCGACCACGCGGTGTACGGCGGCGTCACCCCGGACAACCGCCCCATCTACCGCTACGGCGGCGACTTCGGCGAGGCCGAGCACGACGGCAATTTCTGCATGGACGGCCTGGTGTACCCGGACCGCACCCCCCACACCGGCCTGCTGGAATACAAGAACGTGATCCGCCCCCTGCGCGCCCGCCGGGATCCCGCGGATCCCCAGGTCTTCTGGCTCCACAATTATCTGGACTTCACCGACGCCCAGGACGTCCTTACCGCCTCCTACGAAGTCACCCAGGACGGCGAGGTCCTTTACGGCGGCGCCATCGCCCTGCCCTCGCTGCCGCCCCACGGCGAGGCGGAGATCCTGATCCCCGGTCTGCCCCAGGAGGGCACCTGCACCCTCACCCTCTTCTACGAGGCCAAGGAGGACACCCCCTTCTTCGATGCCGGCTTCCCCCTGGGCTTTGACGAGCTCCTCCTGTGCCAGGAGCCCTTCTTCCTGGACGAGCCCGCCCAGGGCGGCGTGGAGCTGGAGGAGGCGGGCCGCACCGTGGTGGTTTCCGGCGCGGATTTCCGCTATGAGCTGGACGCCCAGACCGGCACCTTCTCCGCCATGACGGCCCACGGGGTGGCGCTCCTCACCCGTCCCATGGAGTGGAACGTCTTCCGGGCCCCCACGGACAACGACCAGTACATCCGCCACCGGTGGCAGGCCGCCGGCTACGACCGCCTGCGGGTCCGTGTCACCGCCTGCGACGCCGTCCACTGCGACACCGGCGGCGCGGACGTCTCCTTCCGCCTGTCCTTTGCGGCCAACGGCATCGCGCCCTTCCTGCGCGCCCAGGTCCTTTGGCACATCGACGCCCTGGGCCGGGTGGATTGCACCCTCCACGCCCAGCGCAGCGCCGCGTTCCCCTTCCTGCCCCGGTTCGGCGTCCGCCTGTTCCTGCCTCGCGCCTTCGACGCCGTGGAGTATTTCGCCTACGGCCCCACCGAATCCTACCTGGACAAGCACCGGGCCGCCCGCTTGGGCATCTACACCCAGACCGTATCGGACCTCTTTGAAAACTACCTCAAGCCCCAGGAGAACTCCTCTCACATGGGCGCCCGGTATGTGACCCTGTCCCGCCGGGGCTGCGCGCTGACCGCCTGCGCGGAGGAGCCCTTCTCCTTTAACGTCTCCGCCTACACCCAGGAGGAGCTGACCGCCCAGCCCCACGCCTGGCAGCTCACCCCCTGCGGAGACACGGTGCTCTGTGTGGATTACAAGATGAGCGGCGTGGGCTCCAACTCCTGCGGCCCGGAGCTCCTGCCCCAGTACCGCCTGGAGGAAACCTCCTTCGACTGGCGCTTCACCCTCCTCCCCGAGACCGAATGATCCATCCTTTTCCAACCCATCCGGACGGACAGCTTCCCGCTGTCCGTCCTTGTCTGTGCCCGGGTCCGTGGCCGGACGGGCCAAGCCGCGGCCCCTGCCGGGGCAGGGCAAGTCGCGCCTCGCGCGTTCCGCGCTGACGCCTACTAGAAAAAGGTGGGTCGTCGCGCCCTGTCCGTGCCAGGACGGGGCAAAGCCGCGGGCCAGCACCTACTGGAAATCAGTGGGTCGTCGCGCCCGCCGGTGGCCCGACAGGCCTGTGTCGCGGGCCAGCGCCTACTGGAAAAAAGCAAGCCATCGCGCCCGCCGGTTTGCAAAACCGGCAAGGGCCCCCACCCGCCTCCCCCGTCTCGCCGCCTGCGCCTTTCGGCGCAGGCGCTTTTGCTCCGCAAAAGTGGGGGATGGGGTCGAAGTTCAGACCCCATCCCCCCGCGAGACGGCAGCCGGTGGCTCAGCAGCCAAAACCCCTTCCAGCCCGCTTCCGGCCCCTTTTTGCCCCCTTCCGGTCCACTTCCGGTATGGTTCAGACCCTGTTTTTGCCGGTTCACGACATTTGTTCAAATATGAACAAATTGTAAATTTTAAATTATTTTCAAAAAAGTTTCCCTCTCCAGGGAAACTTTACCCCTTTTAATAGGGGATATATGGGAGGACTTTTATCCGTGGCCGGACGGGCCAAGCCGCGGCCCCTGCCGGGGCAGGGCAAGTCGCGGGGCGCGCGGTCCCCGCGCTGACGCCTACTGGAAACCAGTGGGTTGTCGCGCCCATCAGTTTCCGATTTCCGCAAGTTTCTCCTGCGAATCTCACCAACTTGCACGAACCCCGCCGCAACCCCTCGATTCCCAGCTCCAACCCGCTCAATTTCCCCTTTGAACGTGCCGGAACGCAACTCCGCCCCACCAAAAAATCCATCTCGCCCGCCCACCCGCCTCCCCCGTCTCGCCGCCTGCTCCGCAGGCGCTTTTGCTCCGCAAAAGGGAGGGTGGGCCAAGAACAGGCCCACCCTCCGCGAGACGGCAGTTGCACCGAACCCTGCCCGAACCCCGCCCCAGCCCCGCAAAAACGCCCCTCCAGCTGCTCCAGGCCCCTTTTTGCCGGGCACAAGCAGGCTCACAGCGCCTTTTGGGCCATCATGTAGTAGGCAGACGGCGCAAACCCCGCCCGGCCGTAGAGCCGCTCCAGGCCGGAGTAGGTGTAGCCCAGAAACCCCTGCCGCATCCCGGCGCCCCGCATGACTGCCACCGCAAACCGGCACAGGCGGGTGGCCGTGCCCCGGTGCTGGCCCTCCGGCCGAACGGCGGTGCAGCCCAGGCTGCCCACCCCCGGTCCCTCCACGCCCAGGGAAACCAGCAGCCCGCCCAGCGCCTCCCCCTGGGGAGAGACCGCGATCACGGCCCGTTCCGGCGCATGTTCGGCATAGCAGTCCGGGTTTTGGTAGTATTTTTCAAACCCAGGTTCGGCGGCCCGCACCGCAGCGCACAGGGCTTCCCGGTCCTCCGGCCGGGCCCAGCGGCAGCGCACGCCGTTTTCCGGGAGAGCTTGGCCCGGCAGCGGCCGGGAGAGGTCCACCGTCATGTCGAAAAAATCGCAGTCCGCGGCGTGGCGATAGCCCCGCTTGGCGAAAAACCGGGCGGCCTCGTCGGTGAGCCCCGCCGGGATGTGGGTCTCGTCGCCGCCGAAAAAGCTCTTTCCGGTGGGCACGCCGGGGGTGAGGTAGCCGTCGCCTGCCCCCACGGTGAGTTGGGGTTCGCCGGCGGCCCGGGCGGCGTCCTCCGCCCGGCGCAGCAGCGCCCCGCCCAGCCCCTGCCGCCGCAGCGGCTCGTCCACCGCCAGCAGCAGGACCGTTCCGGCCTGCAGCACGGCAGCGGCCGCCAGCTGGCCCCCCGCCCGGTGGGCAAACACCCGGTTTCTCGGGTCCGACAGCACCCGGAGCAGGGTGTTTGCGGCCCGGTAGGAAAAGGGAAAGCAGCGCCGGAACAGCCCGGCCAGCTCCCCCGGCGTGGCAGTCATCATGGTCCATCCTCCTGCAAAATCAAGCCGGAAACGCGCACCATCCCGCCATTTTCCGGAACACTCGGGCTCGCGCCGGTTGGGCCTGCTGCCCGGCCAACTCTCCTGCAAAATCAGGCTGGAATGTGCATCGTCCCGCCGTTTTCCGGAACACTCGGGCTCGCGCCGGTTGGGCCTGCTGCCCGGCCAACTCGCTTGCAAAATCAGGCCGGAACGTGCATCGTCCCGCCATTTTCCGGGAAAATCAGGCCGCGCCCGGCCGTGTTCATTCTCCGTGCAAAACGAGCCGAAATGCGCACCATCCCGCCGTTTTTCGGAACACTCGGGCCCGCGCCGGTTGCGGCTCGCGCCCCGCCGGCCCACTCGCTTGCAAAATCAAGCCGAAACGCGCTTCATCCCGCCATTTTCCGGGGAATTCATGGCCCGCACCGGGTCAGGCCGCGCCCGGCCCCGTTCATTCTCCGTGCAAAACGAGCCGGAACGTGCATCGTCCCGCCATTTTCCGGGAAATTCATGGCCCGCACCGGGTCAGACCTCGCCCGGCCCCGTCCATTCTCCGTGCAAAACGAGCCGAAACGCGCACCATCCCGCCATTTTCCGGAACACTCGGGCCCGCGCCGGTTGGGCCCGCTGCCCGGCCCACTCGCTTGCAAAATCAAGCCGAAACGCGCACCATCCCGCCATTTTCCGGGAAAATCAGGCCGCACCGGTGGTGCCCCACCGCGCCGCCCGGTCATTCCCCCTGCAGCAGGGGGTCGTACACGCTCTCCAGGACGCCGTTTTTCCAGTAGACCCGGGGGACGCGCTTGGACAGGCCGCAGACCACCTCGTAGGGGATGGTGTTCTCCCAGCGGGCCAGGTCGTCGGCGGTGAGGGTCTCATCGCCGTCGGCGCCGATGAGGGTCACCGTGTCGCCCATGGACACCTCCGGCAGGCCCGTGACGTCCACCATGAGCTGGTCCATGCAGATGCGGCCCAAAATGGGGCACCGCCGGCCGTGGAGGAGCACCCAGCCGCCCCCTGCCGCCAGGGCCCGGGGGTAGCCGTCGGCGTAGCCGATGGGCACCGTGGCCACCTGCATCGCCTGCCGGGCGGTGAACTGCCGGCCGTAGCTGACGGTGGCCCCGGGGAGCAGGGTCTTCACGTGGGACACCACGGACCGCAGGGACAGCACGGGCCGCAGGTCCGGCCGGGCCCGCAGCGCCCCCGAGGGCGGCAGGCCGTAGAGCACGATGCCGGCCCGGACCATGTCCAGGTGGGAGAGGGGGTAGTCGAAGACGGCGGCGGAGTTGGCGCAGTGCCGCAGGGGGAACCGCACCCCGCACCGCTGCAGGGACTCGATCATCTCCTTGAAGCAGCCGAACTGCTGCATGGTGAAGGCGTCTCCCGCGGCGCCCTCGTCGGACACGGCGAAGTGGGTGAAGATGCCCTCCGGGAGGAGCCCCGGCAGGGCGCAGGCGGCGCGGATCTCCTCCACGCTGGCCTCGTCCCGGAACAGGTCCTGGAAGCAGAAGCCCAGGCGGCTCATGCCGGTGTCCACCTTGATGTGCACGTGCAGCTGCACCCCCGCCGCCTGGGCGGCCCGGGAGAGCTGGGCGGCGTATTCCGCCGAGTAGCAGCACAGGGAGATGCGGTTTTCCGCCATGGAGCGGGCTTCCTCCGGGGGGGTGTAGCCCAGGATGAGGATGGGGGCGGCGATGCCGCCCCGGCGCAGCTGCAGCGCCTCCTCGGGGTTGGAGACGGCGAACCAGTCCGCGCCCAGGGTCTCCAGCTCCCGGGCCACCCGCACCGCGCCGTGGCCGTAGGCATCGGCCTTGACCACGCAGCACACCTGGGCCTTGGGGTCGGCGGCGGCCCGGGTCAGCCGGAAATTGTGGGCCAGGGCGTCCAGGTCGATCTCCGCCCAGGTCCTTCGAAACAGCTTATCCATGGGGATCCCTTCTTTCTCCGTGGGAAAAATCGTCAGGCAAAATACCGCACACCGGAGCGGAAGATTTGCTGGTCTTTTTCCCCGGGGACGTTTTTGTACAGGTCCGTGCCCTTGCGCTCGGAATGGCCCATTTTGCCGAAGATACGGCCATCGGGGCTGGTGATGCCCTCCACGGCCCAGAGGGAGCCGTTGGGGTTCCAGCGGATGTCGCCGCTGGGCTGGGCGTCCAGGTCCACGTACTGGGTGGCGATCTGTCCGTTGGCGGCCAGCTGGCGCAGGGTCTCGTCGGTTGCCACAAAGCGGCCCTCGCCGTGGGAAATGGGCACGCAGTGGACGTCGCCGGCGGCGCAGCCCATGAGCCAGGGGGAGCGGACGCTGGTGACCCGGGTGTACACCATGCGGGAGGCGTGGCGGCCCAGGGTGTTGAAGGTGAGGGTGGGGTCGTCGGACTTGGGCTGGGTGATGCGGCCATAGGGCACCAGACCCAGCTTGATCAGCGCCTGGAAGCCGTTGCAGATGCCCAGCATGAGGCCGTCCCGGTGCTCCAGCAGGTCGGCGATGGCCTGGGCGATGCGGGGATTGCGGAAGGTGGTGGCGATGAATTTGCCGGAGCCGTCGGGCTCGTCGCCGCCGGAGAAGCCCCCGGGCAGCATGACGATCTGGGCCCGGCGGATGGCCTGCTCCATGCGGGCGATGGTCTCCTCGATGGCGGCGGGGGTCAGGTTCCGGACCACCAGGATCTCGGGCTGGGCGCCGGCCTGCTCAAAGGCCCGGGCGGTGTCCACCTCGCAGTTGGTGCCGGGGAACGCCGGGATGAACACCCGGGGCCGGGGGGCGTGGATGGCCGGGGCGCAGGCGCTGCGCTGGGCGCACAGGGGGACCTCCGGGCCCATGGGGGCGGCGGGGGCGCGGTTGGGGAACACGTCCTCCAGCTTGCCCATCCAGGCCTCCAGCAGGGTCTGGAGGGGGACGGTCTCCCCGGCCAGGGAGACGGTGCTCTCCGGCACGGTGACGCCCAGGGAGAGGGCGGACAGGTCCTCCGGCCGCCAGCCCGGGGCCACGGCCACCACCAGGGAGCCGGACCGGGGGGCGAAGAGGGTCTCGTCGGAGAGGCGGGGGGCGAAGGCGAAGCCCCGGCGGTTGCCGAAGCACATGCGCAGCACGGTGGCGGCGGCGCCGCCCTCCCGGACCACGGAGGCCGCGGCGATGCGGCCCGCGGCGATGTGGCTGCCGATGGCGGCATAGTAGGCCCGGATGCCGGCCCAGTGGGGGGTGCCGTCGTCGTTCTCGGGGATGGGCAGGAGGAGGACGTCCCAGGCGCCCAGGGGGATGCAGGCGGAGAGGGTCCGGCTGGCCTTGGTCATGGAGAGGGCGAAGCTCACCAGAGTGGGGGGGACGTCCAGCTGCTCGAAGGAGCCGGACATGCTGTCCTTGCCGCCGATGGCGGGCAGGCCCAGGCCCAGCTGGGCCGTGAGGGCCCCCAGCAGGGCGCCGGCGGGCTTGCCCCAGCGGGCGGGGTCCTCGTGGAGGCGCTCGAAGTACTCCTGGAAGGTGAGGCGGGCTTTCAGGGGGTCGGCGCCCACGGCCAGCAGCTTGGAGAGGCTCTCCACCACCGCCCACTGGGCCCCCAGGAACGGGGAATAGCGGGAGATGCCGGGGATGTAGCCGTAGGCCATGGCGGTGGCGTCGTCGGTCTCGCCGGAGAGGAGGGGGATCTTGGCCACCATGGCTTCCTCGGGAGTGAGCTGGCTGCTGCCGGCAAAGGGCATGAGCACGGTGCCGGCGCCGATGCTGGCGTCAAAGCGCTCGATGAGGCCCTTTTGGCCGCAGACCTCCAGCCGGGCAAGATCCGCCTGCAGGGCCTGGGGGCCGGTGAGGCCCCGGACCGCAGCGGGCACGGCTTCCCGGTAGTTTTCCCCCTGGGGGGCGGTGAGGGTGGCGCTGGCCTGCTGGGACACGCCGTTGGTGTCCAGGAAGGCCCGGGAGATGTCCACGATGCCGTCTCCCCGCCAGTGCATGCGGAGCCGGGGTTCGGCATCCACCACGGCCACGGGGGTGGCCTCCAGGTTCTCCTGGGCGGCCAGGCGGATGAAGGCGGGGACGTCCTCCGGGGCCAGGACCACGGCCATGCGCTCCTGGGACTCGGAGATGGCCAGCTCGGTGCCGTCCAGTCCCTCGTACTTCTTGGGGACCTGATCCAGGTCGATGCGCAGGCCGGGGGCCAACTCGCCGATGGCCACGCACACGCCGCCTGCGCCGAAGTCGTTGCAGCGCTTGATGAGGCGGGCGGCGGCGGGATCGCGGAAGAGGCGCTGGAGCTTGCGCTCGGTGGGGGGATTGCCCTTTTGGACCTCGGCCCCGCAGACCTCCACGCTCTTTTCCGTGTGGGCCTTGCTGGAGCCGGTGGCCCCGCCGATGCCGTCCCGGCCGGTGGCGCCGCCCAGGAGCACCACCACGTCCCCGGGGACGGGCTCCTCCCGGCGGACGTTGGCCTTGGGCGAAGCGCCCACCACCGCGCCGATCTCCAGGCGCTTGGCGGTGTAGCCGGGGTCGTAGAGCTCGGTGACCTGGCCGGTGGCCAGGCCGATCTGGTTGCCGTAGGAGGAGTAGCCCTGGGCTGCGCCGAGGGTGATCTTCCGGGCGGGGAGCTTGCCGTGGAGGGTCTCGCTCACCGGCACGGTGGGGTCGCCGGAGCCGGTGACCCGCATGGCCTGGTAGACATAGGCCCGGCCGGAGAGGGGATCCCGGATGGCGCCGCCCAGGCAGGTGGCCGCGCCGCCGAAGGGCTCGATCTCCGTGGGATGGTTGTGGGTCTCGTTTTTGAACTGGATGAGCCACTGCTGGGGCTCGCCGTCGATCCAGACGGTCTCCTCGATGGAGCAGGCGTTGATCTCGTCGGAGACGTCCAGATCGGGCACCAGGCCGGCCTTGCGCAGGGCCTTGCCGCCGATGGTGGCCATATCCATGAGGGTGACGGGGCGCTGGGCGTCGCCGTAGAGGGCGCGGCGGGTGTCCAGGTACTGCTGCAGGGCCCGGGCGGCGGCATCGTGCAGGGGGCCCTCTTGGATGTCGATGTGGGTGAGGCGGGTGAGGAAGGTGGTGTGGCGGCAGTGATCGCTCCAGTAGGTGTCGATGACGCGCAGCTCGGTGACGGTGGGGTCCCGGTGCTCGGTGTCCCGGAAATAGGTCTGGCAGAAGGCCAGGTCCTCCAGGGTCATGGCAAAGCCCATGGAATCGAAATAGGCCCGCAGGGCGTCGCTGTCCCAGCCGGTGAAGCCGGTGACTCGGGCCACATCGGCGGGGGGGTCGGCGGAGAGCTCCAGGGTGTCGGGCTTTTCCATGGCGGCGAGACGGGCCTCCACGGGGTTGATGACGTAGGACTGGATCCGGGCGAACTCGCTGTCCGTGACGGCGCCCTTCAGGGCGATGAGCTTGGCGGTGACCACCGTGGGCCGCAGGCCGCCGGTGAGCAGCTGGACGCACTGGGCGGCGGAATCCGCCCGCTGGTCGTACTGGCCGGGAAGGTATTCCCAGGCGAAGACCCGGTACTCCGGGGGCAGGGGGGACTCCTCGAAAGAGACCGTATCCATAGGGGGCTCGGAGAGGATCGTCCGGGCGGCGGTGTCGAAGGCCGCATCGGAGAGACCGGACACGTCGTACCGGTTGAGGACGCGGACCTCTTCGATGCCGGAGATGCCCAGGTTCCCCACCAGGTCGGCCTTCAGGTGCTGGGCCTCGATGTCGAATCCCTGTTTCTTTTCCACAAAAACGCGCTTTACCATCTTTTTGGCTCCTCATTCACAGACTGCGGCCGGGACGGAAAAAGAGGCTCCCGGGCCGGTTGGGCGCGGCCGCCCTCCGGCGGGCCGCATTGCCGCACTCATTTTACCACAAGAGTCTCTTTTAATAAACACGTTTGGGAAAAATTTTTGAATTTTCAGGGCTTGCCGCCCTGCACCTGGGAGAGGGTCACCGCGGCGGTGTGGGCCACGGGCTTCCACTGGGCCTTGCCCAGGACCGCCGGCACCGCCGCCAGGGCGAAGGACATCATGAACAGGGGGTAGGTGAACAGGTACAGGAGCTTTTTCCAGGGGGTGCACCGGATGGACCGCCACTGGACCAGGAGGGTCAACAGGCCGGTGAGCAGCAGCGTGGCATAGGACAGGGCGCCGCCCAGCAGCATGGCGCCCAGGGCGGTTTCCAGCAGGTGGGGGAGGTTGCCGGGGACGCCCAGCAGGGCCTGGACCCCCTGGCAGAGGGCGCGGGCCGCGCCGATGAGGACACAGACCGCCGCGGAAACGCCGCCGTACAGCAGATCGAAGCAGCCGAAGCGGCCGGTGGTCAGGCCGGTCTTGAGGAGGGCGGGGCCCCGGCGCACCCATACCTGGAGGTAGCCGCGGATCCACCGGGCCCGCTGGGTGAGGGAGAGGCGGAAATCCCGGGGCTGCTCGTCGTAGAGGAGGGCCTGGGGGCAGTAGGCGATGGGCTCGCCCCGAAGGAGCATGTCGGCGGAGAACTCCGTGTCCTCGGAGAGGCTGAGCCAGTTCCAGCCGCCGCACTCCCGCAGGAGGCTGTCCGCCACCAGGAAGCCAGTGCCGGACACCAGGCACGACACGCCCAGGCGGTCCCGGGGGCGGTTCATGAACTCGCTTTCCCGGAGGAAGTAGAGGCCGTAGCCGGCGGTGAGCCAGTTGTCGCCGTAGTTTTTGGCGGTGCGGCAGCCGGTGACCACCCGGGCGCCGCTGGAAAACACTCGGTCCATGGCGGCGATGTAGCCGGGATCCAGCAGGTTGTCGGCATCCAGGACGAGGTAGCCGTCGCAGGGCGGGCAGGCGGGGTCCGCCCACAAGTGCTCCAGCAAAAACTGCAGGGCGTAGCCCTTGCCCACGCGGTCCGGATCGAAGCGTTCCCAGACCCGGGCCCCGTGGGACCGGGCCACCTGGGCGGTGGCGTCGGTGCAGTTGTCCGCCACCACGAAGATCTGGATGCGGTGGGCGGGGTATTCCTGGGCGCGGATGCTGTCCAAGAGGGGACCCAGCACGGCCTCCTCGTTCCGGGCGGCGATGAGGACCCCGTAGCGGCCGCGGTGCGGGGCGGCGGGCGCCCGGGGCTTGCACAGCAGGCGCACCAGGGCATAGACGGTCTGATAGCCGCACAGCAGGGCGAGGACCCCGGCCAGCAGCAGATCCCAAACGGACATGCGATCACGCTCCTTTGCAGGTTTCTGGGGGAAAGGATAGCGCAGTCCTTTGACGGGGAGGCGGACAAAAACCTTACGTTTTTCTGACGGGGCGGGACGGGGGCGCGGAAAAAAGTTGGGGCAATCGCAAAATAGGGGTTGCTTTTTTCGGGGAAATCGTGTAGAATAACAGAGTCGAGCCCATGGGCGCTTAGCTCAGCTGGCTAGAGCACCTGCTTGACGTGCAGGGGGTCAGCGGTTCGAGTCCGTTAGCGCCCACCACGAAAAATCCCGAAACCGTGCGGTTTTCGGGATTTTTCATTTTATGGTGATTTTGAATTTGTTAGTAACGTGTTCGTAACCGGTTCGGAACGGGATCGCCGGTGGGGTCGAGAAACGGTTTTTTTGGGACAATTATGAATAAATTGTGAAATCAGGCCTTGATTTTTTAGGGGGAAGCATGTATACTGATGACAGAATCACCCTGTTTTGTTTTACGGAACCCGAAGACCTTCGAAAAACGTAAAAGAGGATGGGGAATATTTTATTCCGCGGGAGTGTGAATATCTTGGAAAAGTTCTTTAAGCTCAAAGAACACGGCACCACCGTGCGGACCGAGATCACTGCCGGTATCACCACGTTTATGGCCATGGCCTATATCCTGATGGTGAATGCGGGCATGTTTGCGGATCCCTTCGGTGACGGGACCAACGTCCTGGGTGTCAGCTATGGCGCTGTCTACATCGCCACGGCTATTTCGGCGGTGGTGGGCACGCTGCTCATCGGCCTGCTGTCCAACCTGCCGCTGGCCCAGGCCTCCGGCATGGGCCTGAACGCCTACTTTGTTTACACCGTCTGCGTCGGGTTGGGCCTCACCTATGCCAACGCCCTGGTGCTGGTCCTGGTGGACGGCCTGGTGTTCGTGCTGCTGACGGTCACCGGCCTGCGGAAGCTGATCTTTGACGCAGTGCCCAAGGCGGTCAAGGTGGCGATCTCCGCCGGCATCGGCCTGTTCATCGCCTTTATCGGGCTGCAGAACGCCGGTATCGTGGTGGCGGACGCCTCCACCAAGGTCAACCTGGCCAGCTTCAATGTCTTCACCGGCACGGCCACCTGGGACACCATCTTCCCCATGCTGCTGACGATCCTGACGGTTTTCGCCATCGGCGCCATGGCCAAGCTGAAGGTCCGCGGCGCGGTGCTGTGGGGCATTCTGGGCGGCACGGTGGTCTATTATCTGGTGGGGCTCATCACGGTGCCCGGCTTCTATGAGACCGCTGTGGCTCCCAATCTGTCCTCCGACTTCTTCGGCGCCTTCAAGGCGTTTGGTTCCGAGTCCTTCCTGAAGGTCTTCACCGACGGGTTCAACTTCTCGCCCTTTATCCAGGCAAACGGCATGGGCTCCTTCATCGTGACCTTCCTGACCACGATGCTGGCTTTCTGCATGGTAGATATGTTCGACACCATGGGCACCCTGTACGGCGCCTGCGCGGCCGGCCACATGCTGACCAAGGAGGGCGACGTGCCCAACATGAACAAGGCCATGCTGGCCGACGCCGTGGCCACCTGCACCGGCGCCGTGTGCGGCACCTCCACCGTCACCACCTTTGTGGAGTCTTCCGCCGGTGTTGCCGAGGGCGGCCGCACGGGCCTGACCTCCATCACCACCGCAGCGCTGTTCTTTGTGGCCATGTTCCTCTCTCCGGTGGCCCAGCTGATCCCCACCTATGCCTGCGCCGCTGCGCTGATCTATGTGGGCGTGCTGATGATGGGGAACGTGCGCAATGTGGACTGGGGCGATCCCGCCGCCGCCGTGGTGGGCTTCCTCACCGTGGCCATCATGCCCCTGACCTACAACATTTCCTACGGCATCGCCTTTGGCCTGATCTCCTACATCTTTGTCAAGCTGTTTACCGGCAAGGTCAAGGAGATCAACGCCGGCACCTGGATCATCGGCATCCTCTTCGCGCTGATGTTCTTCCTCACCCGCTAAAGACGGGACAAGCCTGGTAAGATCGTGAGCCCCCTCGCCAAACGGCGAGGGGGCTTGTTTGCGGGCAGCGGGCGGGCCTGAAAGGGAGCCTTTTCCTATAGCGATGCGTTCTCATCGATCTCTTTTTGAAAATAGGAGAGCAGTGCATAGATCAGCTCTTTTTGGGGCTGGGTGAAGCTGTCCAGCTGGATGCTTTCGCTGCTGTCCAAGCCGAGAAGATAATCGGTGGAGACATGAAAAAACAGGGAAAGTTCCACTAGCTTCGCGGCGGTCGGTATGGAAATGCCCATCTCCCATGCGTTGACGCTGGAACGCGTGACAGACATGATGCGCGCCAGCTCACTCTGACTGATGCCCCGGGCCTGCCGGAGCTGTTTGATTCTGCTGTCGGCTTGCAGGATCATGCCCAACCGCCTCCTTTTGCGTCAATTATATCTTGCCTAAGATGATAATAAATTATCATTAGTGATTGTTTTAACTTGACAAAAATTGACGCCTGTGGTAGGATGTATCCAAAGAAAAAAGGAGGTCATTCCATGAATACCGAGCCGAATGTGCAGCCCAAGCAGCCCGCGGAGCCTCAATCCCCCCAGACGCCCAGCGAAGCCATGAAATTCTGCAAGCATTGCGGCGCGCAGATCGCTGCGGACGCGGTGATCTGCACCTACTGCGGCAGACAGGTGGAAGCCGTCAGTGGCGGCGGGGCCACGCCGAATATAGTGATCAACAACACCAACACCAATCAGAATACCAACGTCAACGCCCTGAACGCCTATGTTGCTAAAAAGGCCCGCAATAAGTGGGTGGCCTTTTTCCTGTGCCTGTTCTTGGGATTCTTTGGGGCGCACAAGTTCTATGAGGGCAAGGTCGGCATGGGAATCCTCTACCTCTTTACCGGTGGGCTGTTTGCCATCGGCTGGCTTGTGGATCTGATCGCGCTGCTGCTTAAGCCGAACCCGTATTTTGTATGACAGGCAGCGTGACGCCGTATTCCATTCACGTTTCACGCATGTTTGCGTGCGCTGTGTGATCGAGAAACAACTTTGTTGGTCGAAGAATTTACTGCGTGTGGGCGACAGTGAGCTTCGCCGGCAGGAAACTGACCGTATGACATAAACAAAACAAATGCCTCCCCGATATACCTGGGGAGGCACTGTTATATGGCTTGAAATCAATTGTGTGCGAGCATGGCGCACCTTCGTCCAGCAGGCAAAAAGTTCCGCGACCGAATGAACTGCTCCTTATGCGCGGCAAGTGAGCGAAGCGAACGGAGCCCGCGTCGTGCATACAGGCTCAGCCTGTTACTTCCCGATGATGTCCTTAAAGACCCGCAGGACGTTCTTGTAGCAGATCTTCTCGATCTCGTCGGGGGTGAAGCTCTTTTCCAGGCCCTTGACCAGCAGCTGCTGGCCGGAGGCGTCGCCCCACTCCAGCTTGCTGCCCATGCCATCGTAGTCGGAGCCGAAGGCCACGGACTCGATGCCGGCCACGTCGGCCATGTGGCGCAGATGCCGCACGACCTCCTCCACGGAGGTGTAGTCGTCCTTTTCCCGGTCCACCACGGGATGCAGGAACCCGGCCAGGTAGTTCACGCCCACGACGCCGCCCTTGTTGCCCAGGGCCTTGAGCTGCTCGTCGGTGAGGTCGCGGCCCACGTCGCACAGGGCACGGGCGCAGGAATGAGAGGCGATGAAGGGCTTGGTGGTGTGCTTTACCACGTCCCAGAAGCCGCCCTCGGACAGGTGAGAGGTGTCCACGGCGATGCCCAGCTCGTTCATGCGGCGCACCGCGTCGATGCCGAAGGGCTTGAGGCCGCGCATGTGCTCCTGGGGATCCGAGCTCTGAGGATAGCCCAGAGAGTTCTCGTGGTTCCAGGTCAGGGCCACCATGCGCACGCCCTTCTTGTAGTATTCATCCACGTTTTCGATCTTGCCGTCCAACGTCACGCCGTCCTCCACGGTGAGGATGGAGCTCATCTTCCCAGCGGCGTAGTTCTTTTCCACGTCCTCTACGGAGTAGGCGGGCAGGATCTCGTCCTTGCAGAGCTCCATCTCCCGCAGATAGGCCTGATAGGCCAGTTCGAAGTATTCGGCAGGGGGCGGCAGGGCGGGGCCGGGCCGGCGGGAGGGCTTCCCGGAGGGGTTCCACGGGACGAAGATGGCGAAGCACTGGACCATCCATTCTCCGGCCTTCAGCTTTTCCAGGCTGATGTGGGAGTTCTCCATGCCTCTCAGATGCTCTCCGTGGTAGAAGCGCATGATGGTGTCGCAATGTAGGTCTGCAATTCTCATAACGGTCTCCTTTCAGGTTTGAAATATGGATCTCCGTATGCCGCGGGCACACGGTGTGGGGCTACGGGCCTATTATACCATCGTTTGGAAAGACTGGCAAGCCATTTTCCGGTGTTCCGGGAGAAATCCCCAGGGATCCCCCTTGACAACCCCCGCCTCTTGCCCTATACTGAGGGCAGAAGGGCGGTCCGCACCCGACTTGCGGTCCGACCCAGGAAGGTCCCCCTTCGAATCTCCTCATCCAGAAAGGAAGACGACCACCCATGAAAAAGAATGTGTATCTCGTTCTGCTCGTCGTGTCCGCTCTGGCGCTGATCCGCCAGATCCCCTTCTTCACGGCAGGCGTCCGGCTCCACGGCTTTGCCGGATCGAACTACGGCGCGGTGCTGATCCCCCTGGCGCTCCTGGTGCTGTTTGCGGGGCTCCTCCGGAAGGAAAAGCGCATGGACCACACATCCGCATAGCCCCAAGCAGCAAGGACCTCCGCCAAAGCGGAGGTCCTTTTTTCGTTTCCTTTACAGCCCGAACCGTTCTTGGATCTGTTTGGCGGCCTCTTCCGGCGACAGCTCCGAATTGTCGAGCTTCATATAGTTTGCAAAGGGGATCTCCCCCGGAAGGCTTTCCAGCCGGTAGTGGGTGTCGGCGTCCATGAGATTTTGGTTCGACCACTGGACGTCCCGCTTGGAGGCCTTTTGCTTCAGGCGGTTCTCGGTGGCGTTCCGCTGCAAGCGCACGCTCTGGGGCGCCACCAGCTCCACATAGTAAAATTCGGTGCCGTAGGGCCGGAAGATCTCCTTGATCCGCTCCACATAGTCCCAGTCCTCTTGCCGGTCAAAGGCCCACATAAAGGTGAAGATCATCCCGTACTGATCTGTCTTGGCGAATTCCTCAAAGATGACCGTCCGCAGCCGCTCGATGACCTGGGGTTGGTACTGCCCGAAGATCTCCAGCACCGGCTCGATGGTCATGTGGTTGTGGAACAGCCGCAGCCCGGTGATTTTGGCAAGCGCCTGCCCCACGGTCATTTTGCCCACCGCGGCGTTTCCGATCATGAATACTAGTTTCACGCTGCGTCCTCCCGAAGATGTGATTCACAGTACACCGCCACGGGTTCGGCGGGGTGTGCTCCCAAGGCGACGTCCATCACATTGTCTCCAGCCGGATCACCTTCCGGGGGCATTCCGCCGCGCATTTCCCGCAGCCCACGCATTTTGCCGGGTCAATGGCCGCCAGGCCGTTGGCCACGGTGACTGCCCCCACGGGGCAGGTCCGCTGGCATTTGCCGCAGCCGATGCACCCCACCTTGCACACCCGCAGGGTGTCCCGGGCGCTGTCACAGTTGCTGCACAGCACCACGGCCCGGCGCTTTTTGGGGGCCAGTTCGATGAGCCCCCGGGGGCAGGCTTCGGCGCACCGGCCGCAGCCCGTGCATTTTTCCGGGTCCACCTGGGCCAGGCCGTTGCACACCCGAATGGCCTCGAAGGCGCAGGCGGCCACGCAGTCTCCCAGGCCCATGCACCCGAACCGGCAGTCCGTGTGCCCGCCCAGCAGCTGTGCGGCGGCGCAGCTGGCGATGCCCACATAGTCCATTCGGGTGTCGGCGTTGTCGTCGCTGCCCAGACACCGCACCGTGGCCTGTTTGCTCACGGTCTCCACCGGTCCCGTGCCCAGCAGTTCTCCGCAGGCCTGGGCCACCTTTGGTCCGCCGGGGGCACACAGGCCCGGCTGGGCTTTGCCCTCGGCCATGGCCCTGGCATAACCCGAGCACCCCGAGAACCCGCAGGCGCCGCAGTTGGCGCCGGGCAGCAGGGCCTCCAGGGCCTCCGCTTTTTCATCCTTCGGGACCGCCATGAGGACGGACGCCGCCGCCAGGATCACCCCGGCCAGCAGGCCGATGCCGCCCACGATGAGAATGGGGATCAAGATCTGCACGCTACCGCCTCCCTCACATCAGCCGGTCCACCAGGCCGTTGAAGCCCAGGAAGGACACCGCCACCAGGGATGCCGCCACCAGCGTGATGGGCAGCCCCTGCAGGCACTGGGGGATGTCGCATTCCTCCAGGCGTTCCCGCACCCCGGCAAACAGCACCATGGCCACCAAAAAGCCCACCCCGGAGCCAAAGGCGTTCACCAGGGCCTGCACATAGCCGAAGGTGGGATCCCCCGCGGCCTTTTCCAGCACCAGCATGGTCACGCCCAGCACCGCGCAGTTGGTGGTGATCAGCGGCAGGTAAATGCCCAGGGCGTTGTACAGCGGCGGCATGTACTTGTGCAGCACCGTCTCCAGCAGCTGCACCAGCGCCGCGATGACCAGGATGAACACCACGGTCTGGAGATATTCCAGGCCGTTGGGCACCAGCAGCCCCATGTACAGGGGCCAGGTCACCGCCGTGGCGATGACCATCACCACCGTCACGGCACAGCTCATGCCCACGGCGGTATTCAGCTTTTTGGACACGCCCAAAAACGGGCAGATGCCCAAAAACTTGTTGAGCACGTAGTTTTCGGTCAGGATGGCCGCCAGGAAGATGGCCACCAGACCCTTGATCACCTGTCCGTCCACTTATCCCTCGGCCTCCTTTTCTCCCCGCACCTTGGAACAGCTGGCGGCCAGGGGGCAGTGGTCGCAGCCGGGGTCGGCCGGGGCTTTTTTCTCCTGAGAGAGCCGCCCCGCCAAGGCCACCAGCATCCCGAACACGAAGAACCCGCCCGGGGGCAGCAGGAAGATGAGGATGGGCTCCATAAAGCCGGAGAGCACCGGCAGCCCGAACACCGTCCCGGCGCCCAGCAGCTCCCGCAGGATCCCCATGGCCAGCAGCGTGGCGGTAAAGCCCACGCCCATACCCAGCCCGTCCACCACGGAGGGCAGCACCCGGTTCTTGCTGGCGAACATCTCCGCCCGGCCCAAAATGATACAGTTGACCACGATCAGCGGCAGGAACACCCCCAGGGCCGTGTCCAGCTGGGGCGAGAACGCCTTGATGAACAGCTGCACGATGGTGACGAACCCGGCGATCACCGTGATGTACGCCGGGATGCGCACCTTGCTGGGGATGACGTTGCGCAGCAGGGAGATGGCCGCGTTGGAGCACACCAGGACAAAGGTGGCGGCGGCGCCCATCCCGATGGCATTGGACGCGGCGGTGGTCACGGCCAGGGTGGCGCAGCAGCCCAGCACCAGCCGCAGCACCGGGTTCTCCCGCAGGACGCCCTTGGTGAACTCCCGCCAAAGACCGCCTTTTTCTTCGTTCACGGCGTGCCGCCTCCTTCCCCTGTCAGCTGGTAATACAATCCGATGGCCTCATTGACCGCCGCGGTCACCGCCCGGCTGGTGACGGTGGCTCCGGTCAGCGCCTCCACCTGTCCCGGTCCGGGGGCCTGATACCGCACCACGGTGAGCCCTTCCGCCGGGGCGGCCTGTTCAAACTGTTCCCGAAACGACGCCCGCTCGGCGTTGGCGCCCAGGCCGGGGGTCTCCCCGTGCTCCAGCAGCACCACGCCGGTGATGGTCCCCGTCCGGTCGATGCCGGTCATGACCCGTACCGCTCCGCCGTAGCCCCGGGCCGTCGTCTCAAAGACATAGCCCACGGTCTCGCCGGCGGTTTCTCCGGCATAGCCGGTCTCCAGGGGGGTGAAGGTCTCCGCCTGGGGCAGCACCACCCGCCGGGAGGCCTCCGCGTTTTGCGCCTGCTGCCAGGCGATGCGGTCCGCCGTCAGCAGATGGGTCCCCGCCAGGGTGCAGGTCACCGCCGCGCAGATGCACACCAGCACCAGCGTGGGGCGGCCCAGATCCTTCCCGCTAAGCCGCATGGGGATCACCCGCCTTCCGCCCGGCCTTGGGTTTTCCGAAGGTCCGGGGCTTCACCGCCCGCTCGATGAGCGGGGTCAGGATATTCATCAGCACGATGGAATAGGACACGCCCTCGGGCAGCGAGCCGAATGCCCGGATGAGCACCGTCAGCACGCCGCAGCCCGCCGCAAAGACCACCCGGGCCTTCCAGTAGACGGGGCTGGTGGTGTAGTCCGTCGCCATGAAGAACGCTCCCAGCAGCAGCCCGCCGGAGAGCACCTCGAACAGCGGGTCCCGGCCCAGCAGGGCGGAGAGCGCCGCCGCCGTGCAGAGATAGGTCACGGGGATCACCGGGCTGATCACCCGCCGGAGGAGGAGATACGCCCCGCCGATGAGGATGGCCAGGGCGCAGGTCTCGCCCAGGCAGCCGCCGGTCCGGCCCAAAAACAGGTCCCAATATCCGGGCAGCTCCCCGGTGCCCTCCTGCAGCAGGCCCAAGGGGGTGGCGGTGGTCACCGCGTCGGCCCCAAAGGCCGTCCCCGGGGCGGTCCAGTGGGTCATCCGGGAGGGGAACGAGTTCATCAAAATGATCCGTGCGGTCAGCGCCGGGTTCACGAAATTCTGCCCGATGCCCCCGAACATCTGCTTCACCACCACGATGGCTGCCACACTGCCGAACACGGCGATCAGCGGGTGGATGGACACCGGCAGGTTCAGCGCCAGCAGGATGCCCGTCACCACGCAGCTCAGGTCTCCCACGGTCTGGCTCCGCTTCATCACCCGGCGGCTCAGGGCTTCCGAGGCCACGCAGGCCGCCACGCAGGTGAGGATGAGCACCGCTGCCCGGATGCCGAACAGCACCACGGCGGCGATCATCGCGGGGCTCAGCCCGATGATCACGTCCAGCATGATGCGCTGGGTGGTCCGCCCGCTGTGAAAATGGGGCGAGGAGGACACGATCTTTTTTTCCATGGATTCCCTTTACCTCCCAGCGTTGTGCACCAGGGCCTTGCCCAGGCGAATGGCCTGCACCAGCTGCCGTCCGGCCGGGCAGGCATAGGCGCAGGACCCGCACTCCATACAGGTGAGCACGTCCAGCGCCTTCAGCGCGGCGGCGTCCCGGCGCAGCGCGGCTTTTTCCAGCTTCAGCGGCATCAGGTTCATGGGGCAGGCGGCCACACAGCTGCCGCAGCGGATGCAGTCCGTGGGCGCCGGCTCGGCGGCCGCCCGGTCGTCAAAGGCCAGCACCGCGTTGTTCTGCTTCAGGATGGGCAGCTCGTCGGTGTACAGGGCGATGCCCATCATGGGCCCGCCCATGAGCAGTTTTTTCGCGGGGGCCTTGTACCCGCCGCAGAATTCCATCACGTCCCGGATGGGCGTGCCGATGGGGACGATGACGTTTTGGGGGTGGGCCACGGCGGGGCCGTCCACGGTGACCCGCTTCAGGGTCAGGGGAAAGCCCGTGCGCAGGTAGCTTGCCAAAAAGGAGATGGACGCGATGTTCATCACCAGGCAGTTTACGTCCACCGGCAGGCCGCCCACAGGCACCTTCCGGCCGGTGCACGCCTGGATGAGCACCTTTTCCGCCCCTTGGGGATACCGGCTCTTCAGCGTCAGCACCCGCACCTCGTCGTTGGGGTCCAGGGCGGGGTTGTCGGCGATGCGGCTCAGCTCCCGGATGGCGTCGGGCTTGTTGTCCTCCACGGCGATGATCACCCGGTGCACCCCCAGGATCTCCTTGACCTTGTAGATGCCGTCCAGCACGTTTTTGCCGTTTTCCAGCGCCTCCCGGTGGTCCGAGGTCACATACGGCTCGCATTCCGCCGCGTTGACGATGAGCGTATCCACCGTCTTGTCCGGCGCCACCGACAGCTTGGCGTGCACAGGAAAGCCCGCTCCGCCCAGGCCCACCAGGCCCGCGGCCCGGGCGGCCGCCGCCAGCTGGAACCGGTCGTGCACGGGGGCGGGGGGCACGTTGCCGGGGTCCCGCTCCATCTTGCCGTCGGATTCGATGACCACCGCCACGGCGGGCTCGCTGCCGCTGATGAACACCTGCCCCACCTCGGCCACGTCCCCGGAGACCGAGGCGTGGATGGGCGTGGCCAGGGGCGCGTCGCTGTCGCCGATGCACTGGCCCAGCAGCACGTGGTCCCCCCGCTTCACCAGGGGCTCGCAGGCCGCGCCGATGTGCTGCTGCATAGGGATCACCACCCGCTTGGGCGGGGGCATCTCCCGGGTGGGCAAAGCGGCGGTGTTTTTGTGATGGGGCACTGCCACGCCGCCGTGGGTTCGATAGGGTTTTTTCGGGAAGGGAAGGGCCACACGCCCCACGACCTTTCACAATTGAATTTTTCAACTACTATTCTATGTGTTTTCTTCGATTTTTGCAACCGGCAAAACTTGCAATTTTTCTGGACATTTCACGAATTTTCATCCCATTTTTCCAATGAGGAACGCCCCGGCCTTTTTTCCGGACACCAACAGGTCCAGCTGCCGCACCACCTGCAGCCGGGGCTCCCGGGCCACCCACCCGGTGAGCGCTTCCTTTTGCGCGGTGAGCACCGCCAGCCGGCCTCCCTGTGCCAGCACCCGGTCCGCCTCCCGCAGCATGGGCCGGTACAGCGCTTCGATGGGCTCTGCCCGCTCCCCATACAGCCCCCAGGGCGGGTCGGTGATCCACGCGTCCAGGCTCCCCGCATCCAGGGGCAGGGCCCGGGCGTCTCCCCGGGCCACGGTGATCCTGGGGTCCTTCCGCCCCAGCAGGGCGGCAGTGGCCGCCACCGCGCCGGGGTCCTGGTCCCAGGCATACAGCCGGGCAAAGGGGAACCGTTTGGCCCGCTCCAGGGGGATGGCTCCCCAGCCGCAGAAGGGGTCCGCCACCCGGTCGTCGGGCCGGGGCGCCGACAGCGCGCACAGCAGATACGCCACCTCCGGGTGCAGCTGACCGGGCCGCAGCAGCTTGTCATAGGCCCGGTGCCGGGTCAGCCGCCGGCAGAACAGGCACACCCCCTCCCGCCGGGCAAACACCCAGTATTCCGAGTCCGGCCGCGCCCGGTCCACCCGCAGCCCGCTCACCCCGGCGATCCGCTCCTCCAGGGGCTTTAAGACCCGGTCCGGCACGGCGCTCAGCCGCCCCTCCCGTACCGTCACCACCCGGAAGGTCCGGCTCTTTTTGGGGTGCTGCGCCGCCTGGTCCCAGTCCGCAGGGGCCCGGGGCAGCTCCCGCAGAAAGCCCTCCAGATCGGTGCCCGGGGCCGTCCACAGCACCGCGAACAGGTTGTTGAAGCAGAACAGGTTCAGGTCGCTGTACGGCACCGGCGTGGAGAAGACCGCCCCGTTCTCAAACCGCATCTCCACGCCCGCTTCCCCCAGCCGGGCGGCCAGCAGCTCCTCCACCAGCGCCCCCGCGCCGGGTACGAATGTGCCGAAATACCGGGCCATACGCCCCCTCCTTTCCCAAACACAGCACCATGATACCAAAGTCCCCGAAAAAAAGCAAGAAGTCCCCCGAAATCCCTTGACATCGGCCTGTTTATCGGGTATAAAAAGAGATGGGGAAGCACAAAACGGACGGTTTTCTGCGATTTGGAGAGGGGTCATTTCATGGAACGGAACAATGTGCTCATCGCTCAGTCCGGCGGGCCTACCGCCGCCGTCAATGCCACGCTGGCCGGCGCGGTGCAGCGGTCCCTGGAGCTCCCGGAGATCGGCGCCGTCTACGGGGCCCGCAACGGGGTGGAGGGCCTGCTCCGGGGCGACCTGGTCCGTCTGGACCGCCGCCTGCGCACCCCGGAGGATTTTGCCCGCCTCACGGCCACCCCGGCCATGGTCCTGGGCTCCTGCCGGGTGCGTCTCAGCGCCGCGCCCGATGCCGACTACGACGCCCTCCTGGAGCTCTTCCGCACCAACGGCATCGGCTGCTTTTTCTACATCGGCGGCAACGATTCCATGGACACCGTGGCCAAGCTCTCCGACTTTTTCGCCGCCCGGGGGGAAGACATCCGGGTGGTGGGCATCCCCAAGACCATCGACAACGACCTGGCTCTGACAGACCACACCCCGGGCTTCGGCTCTGCCGCCCGGTACATCGCCACCACCGTGGCGGAGGTCTTCACCGACAGCGAGATCTACACCCCCGTCTCCATGACCGTGGTGGAGATCATGGGCCGCAACGCCGGCTGGCTCACCGCCTCTGCCGCCCTGGCCCGGCGCCCGGGCTGCCCGGCGCCCCATCTCATCTGCATGCCCGAGGTCCCCTTCGACGTGGACCGTTTCCTGTCCCGGGTGGAGGAAGTTTCCCGCACCCACCGTCACCTCATCGTGGCCGTCTCCGAGGGCATCCGCCGGGCCGATGGCAGCTACGTCGCCTCCGACGACCGCCTGGATCCCTTCGGCCACCGGCAGCTGTCCGGCGTGGGCCACCGCCTGGGCAACCTGCTGAAAAACGAATTCGGCTGCAAGGTCCGCGCCATCGAGCTCAATGTCCTCCAGCGCGCCGCCGCCCACATCCAGTCCGAGACCGACATCACCGAGGCCCAGGCCATCGGCCGTGCCGCCGTCGATCTGGCCGTGGCGGGCCAGACCGGCGTCATGGCCGTATTCCGCCGGGTCAGCCAGCAGCCCTATCGGGTGGTCTTCGAGGGCGCGGACATCCACCGCATCGCCAACATCGAGCGCACCGTCCCCGTAGAGTGGATCGACCCCGACCGCTTCGACATCCGACAGCCCCTCCTGGATTACCTGCAGCCCCTGATCCAAAACCCCAGCCAGCCCGAACCCGGCGTCCCCCTCCACTTCGTCATCTAGTCTGTGCCCGGTCCGTGGCCGGACTGGCCAAGTCGCGCCCAAATGCGTACAAAATTTCCAATGCTCCCTCGCGCCCGGCACTTGGCAGTGCAGGCCAAGTCGCGCCACGGTGCCTACTTTTTTTAAGCGAGCCATCGCGCCCGCCGGTGGCCCGGTAGGCCAAGTCGCGGTCCGTGCCCGGACGGTGCAAGTCGCGCCTCGGTGCCTACAAAATTTCCAATGCCCCCTCGCGCCCGCCGGTTCCCAGAACCGGCGACTTTTTTTCCTGGTCCTCGTGCCTGTTAGTTTACATAATTCAAAAAGTCAAATCGCCCTGCAAAAATCCCCAATTTGCACGAACCCCGCCAAAACCCCTGCTTTTCCAGCTTCAGCCCGCTCAATTCTGCCTTTGAACGTGCCGGAATCCGCCTCGCCCCACCAAAAAAATCATCTGGCCCGTCCCACCCGCCTCCCCCGTCTCGCCGCCCGCGCCTTCGGCGCGGGCGCTTTTGCTCCGCAAAAGAGGGCGTGGGCCAAGACCATGCCCACGCCCTGCGAGACGGCCGTCCGTGCCCGGACGGGGCCAGCCGCTCCCCGACCCCCACTGTTTTAGAGCGTCCCCCGCGCCGCCCCTCTCCAAAATGCCAAAAGCTCCCTTCACCCCCCTTTTTGCCCCCTTCCGGCTCCCTTCCGGTATCGTTCAGACCCCTTTTTGGCCCGTTCGCGACATTTGTTCATATATGAACAAATTGTAAATTTTTATTTTTTTCAAAAAAAGTTTCCCTTTTCAGGGAAACTTTTGGCCTTTTAAGGGGGGATATATGGGGGGACTTTTTTCCGGGTCAAAATTGGAAGTACACAAAGTCCTGGGGGGCAAAGCCCTCGCCCCAGGAGCCGAAGATCAGCAGCACCGCCAGCAGGCAGAAATACACCGCATACCGGGCCGCCACCGACCCGTTGATCCGCGCCGCCAGTCCTTTCCGGTGGATGAGCCCGTCCAGCACCAGCAGCCCCGCCGAGCCGATCCCCAGCATCCACAGCGTGGGCACGCTGGTCCCCAGCCCCGGCAGATTCACCGCAAATCCCTGGGTGAACACCCGGCCCATGGCCCCAAAGATCCACGCCGCGTCGGCGAGGGAGTTGGCCCGGAACACCACCCAGCTCAGGCAGATGAGCACAAAGGTGATCCCCACCCGGCAGACGGCCAGCACTGGGTGGTCCTCCCGCAGGTGCAGCAGGGCCAGCAGCCGCCGTTTGCCGGGCCGCAGCAGGATGGAAATGACCTGGTACAGGCCGTTGAGCAGCCCCCACACCACGAACGTCAGCGCCGCGCCGTGCCACAGCCCGCTCACGGCGAACACGATCATCAGGTTCAGCAGGTGCCGCCCCTTGCCCCGCCGGCTGCCGCCCAGGGGGAAGTACAGGTAATCCCGGAACCAGGAGGACAGGGAGATGTGCCACCGCCGCCAGAAATCCTGGATGCTCTGGGCAAAATACGGGCAGTTGAAGTTCTCCATCAGCCGGAAGCCCAGCATCCGGGCGGAGCCCCGGGCAATGTCGGAATACGCCGAAAAATCGCAGTAGATCTGCACCGCAAAGGCCACCGTGGCCAGCATGAACTCCCCGCCGGAGTGCCCCTGGGGGTTGTTGTACGCCGCGTTGACCAGCACGGCCAGGTTGTCCGCCAGCACCACCTTTTTGAACAGCCCCCACAGCACCGGCAGCACCCCCTCGACGAGGTTTTCCCGGCGGAAGGGGTGCTCCTCCCGGATCTGGTGGAGCATGTTGCCGGAGCGCTCGATGGGTCCGGCCACCAGCTGCGGGAAGAAGGACACGAACAGCGCGTAGTGGACGAAATTCCCCTCGGCGGGCACGTCTCCCCGGTAGACGTCCACGGTGTAGCCCAGGGCCTGGAAGGTGTAGAAGCTGATGCCCACGGGCAGCAGCACGTCCAGCAGCGGGGCCTCAAAGCCCAGCCCCAGGGCCCCCAGCCCCCGGGTGATGAGCCCGGAGAGGAAGTTGAAGTACTTGAAGAAGAACAGGATCCCCAGATTGAGGACGAAGGAAAGGGCCAGCCACAGCCGTTTTTGGCCTCCCGCCTGCCGGGCCACCAGCAGCCCGCAGGCGTAGGTCACGGCGGTGGAGAACAGCATCAGCAGGGCATAGGCCGGGTTCCAGCACATGTAGAAAAAGTAGCTGGAAGCCAGCAGAAAGCCGTTGCGCAGCAGGCCGCTGCCCACCCGGTGGGGCAGCCGGTAGTACACCAGCAGGTTCACCGCCAAAAACGCGATGTACGACAGCGAGTTGAAATTCACCCTGCACCGCCCCCTTCCCGGGCTGCGGCCGCCTGGGCCAGCAGCGCCTGAAAATGCGCCACCCGGTCCTGCCACTGGGCGGGATCGCCCCGCCCGCCGGGGGCCACGCCCCAGTCGCCCAGCCGATCGCCCAGATACCGGGAAAACTTCTCCGCTCCCCAGGCGTTGGTGTGCCGGGCGTCGTAGAAATCGGTCTGGGGGTCCAGGCCGATGGCGTCAAAATCGTCGTTGAAGTTCACAAAGTCCGCCCCCAGGGCGGTGAGGTCGGCGGCCAGCACGTCCGCCTGTTCCGGGGACACGCGCTCCAGGCCGGGGGAGAGGAAAAACACCAGGCGGATGCCGTTTTCCCGGCAGAAATCCGCGATCTTTCCGGCATATTCCAGATTCCGGCCGTAATTCGTCTCGGCATCGGGGAACTCCCGCAGGGTGGTCTCCTCCTGCGGCCGGGTGACGCTCAGGAAGGTGTACCCCGCCAGGGGGTCGGCCTCGTACCCGGTGACCGCCATGCGCAGGTCCTGCAGGGTGAGGTCGTCCCACCGGTCGTGATAGGCATACAGGGGGAACAGCAGGCCGGGCAGCTCCTTGGGGCCGGCCTCCTCCCAGGTGGCCCGCAGGCGGTTCTCTCCAAAGGGCATGTAGGTCAGATTGACTTTGAGCGACCGGTTGTTTTTGCCCATCAGCAGGTACGTGGCTTCCACGAAGATCGTCCGAGGCGTCTGCGTCCGGCAGCTTTCCAGCACGTAGCGGTATGTCACCGGCAGGGTCTGTTCCGGGCCGGCCATGACGTAAGACGTGACGCCGGTCTCGTCGTAGAGCACGGCGGGCACGATGTCGCAATAGGCCAGAGATGTGCCGAAAAACAGCGCGTCCACGGTGTTTTCGGGCTCCTTCAGGTACATGTCCCAGGTGGCGCCGTAGTCCAGGCGCTTGGGGGTGAGCACCCGCTGGGCGAACCAGACGAACACAAAAAGGGCCAAAAGCAGCGCGCACAGCCCCGTGAGCTCCTGGCGGAGCCCCCGGCGGCGGTCTGCTTTGGTCCCTGTTTCCCCGGCTGGGGCCGGGGCGGTTTGGCTTTCCTGCCCGAGAACGGGCGCAGTTTTCGTTTCCATGGAACCTAGGATACCACGTTTTGCCCGGGAATGCAACTGCTTTTGCGCTAGCGGCGGGCCTCGTATTTCCGCTTGGTGGCCAGGCCCCCCCGGATGTGCCGCTGGGCCTTGTTCACCGCCAGCACGTTTTTCACGTCCCGGTACAGCGAGCTGTCGATGGTCTTGAGCCGCTGGGAAACGTCCTTGTGCACGGTGCTCTTGCTGATGCCGAACTGCTTGGCGGCCCGGCGCACGGTGGCCCGGTGCTCCACGATGAATTCTCCCAGCTTGGTGGCCCGCTCGTCGATCACACTGCCTGCCATGGCTCCACTCCCCGTTCGTGTCAGATGTGTTCCATACCTATGCGGCAGCGGGGCGGTTTAGCACCGAAAAAAGGCCCCTGCGCTTTGGACGCAGGGGCCGGGGAGCGAGGGGCAGGACGTCACAGGGCGACCTTGCCCGCCAGGATGTTTTTGTAGTCCTCCAGGTTTTGCTGGAGCAAAGTGGGGGTGTCCAGGCCGTAGGGGCACTTGGACTTGCACTGGTCACAGTGGAGGCAGTTCTCGATGTTGAGCATCATGGCCTGGCTTTGGGGGGTCAGCCAGTTGGCGGAGGGGCTGCGGCGGATGAGCTGGGACATGCGGGCGCACTGGTTGATGACGATGCCGGCGGGGCAGGGCATGCAGTAGCCGCAGGCCCGGCAGAAGTTGCCGATGAGCTCCTGGCGGTCCTTCTCGATGACTGCGCGGATCTGGGGATCGTCCATGGAGGGGGGATCGTTCATGTAGCTGAGGAACTCGTCCAGCTCGTGCTCCCGCTGGACGCCCCAGATGGGCAGGGTGTTGTCGAACTGGTCCTGCCAGGCGTAGGCCGCGGCGGAGTTGGTGATCAGTCCGCCGGAGAGGCCCTTCATGCAGATAAAGCCCAAGTTGTGCTCCCGGCACAGCTCCACCAGGGCGATGTCCTTCTCCGTGGCCAGGTAGCAGAAGGGGAACTGCAGGGTGTCATAGAGCCCGGAGCGCACGGCCTCCTCCGCCACGTTGAGACGGTGGTTCGTCAGCCCGATGAAGCGGATCTTCCCCTGGGCCTTGGCCTCCAGCATGGCCTCATAGAGGCCGGTGCCGTCCCCGGGCTTCGGGCAGAAGGCGGGATTGTGGAACTGGTAGATGTCGATGTGGTCGGTGCGCAGGAGGGTGAGGCTCTGCTCCAGGTGCTTCCAGAAGGTCTCCACATCGGTGGCGCCGGTCTTGGTGGCCAGGATGATCTTGTCCCGAACGTCCGAAAGGGCCAGGCCCAGCTTTTCTTCGCTGTCGGAGTAGGCCCGGGCGGTGTCGAAGAAGGTGATGCCGGCATCGTAGGCCTTGCGCAGCAGCCGGATGGCGGTCTGGGTGTCCACCCGCTGGATGGGCAGGGCGCCGAAGGCGTTTTTGCCCGAGACGATGCCGGTCCTTCCCAAGGTGACGGTCTTCATGAGGCAGCTTCCTTTCCAGGTGAGTTTGCAGGACGATTTGTCTACTCCAAGGGTACCACAACCCCGGGCGGGTTGTCAAGGGCGGGGCGGGGAGAGATTTTCCAAGTTTTTCTTTACATTCCGGGCAAATGCGGGTACACTGGAGGAAAGCCCGCGGCATGCGGGCCAAACAGAAACTTTCCAAAAACGGAGGCAGACGAAATGGCGGTTCTATGCACGTTTTTTGACCACGCGGCGGACCTGGCCCGGCAGCAGGGGATCTCTCTGGAGGAGGCCCTTTCCCGGGTGCGGGGGATGGGCATCCAGGGGCTGGAGGTGGCCCAGAACAGCCTGGGCGCGGACCCGGAGGACCTGGGGCGGATGCTGCGCAGGGCGGGGCTGCGGGTGTCCACCATCCCGGCGTATTTCCACTTCAACACCGACCCGGACGTGGCGGCCCAGGCGGCTCCCGTGCTGGAGGCGGCCCGGGTGCTGGGGGTGCGGCAGGTGCTGGTGATCCCGGGGTTCATCCCCCCGGAGGTGACCGACCCCGGTGAGCGCCGGGCCCACCGGGACGCCATGGCTCAGGGGATCAACCGGCTGGCAGCCCTGGCCGAGCCCCTGGGGGTGGAGCTCATCATGGAGGACTACGACAACGAGGCGGCGCCCTTTGCCACGGCGGCGGGGGTGCGGGGCTTTCTGGACGACTGCCCGGCCCTGGGGTGCTGCTTTGACACGGGGAATTTCCGGTTCATGGCGGAGGAGACGGCGCTGGAGGCGTATGACCGGCTGCGGGACCGGGTGCGGTATGTGCACCTGAAGGACCGGGCCTATGCCGGGGCCCCGGGAGAGCGGGGCCGCCCGGCCCGGGACGGACAGGCGCTGTACGCGGCGCCGGTGGGCGGCGGCGAGATGCCCATGGCCGAGCTGCTCACCCGCCTGCAGGCGGACGGCTACCGGGGGCCGTACAGCATCGAGCACTACGGCGCGCCGGACATGGAGGGGTACCTCCGGCAGTCGGTGCAGTGGGTGCAGGCGGCCCTGGGGTGAGCGGTGGCGGCCGGCCGCCCCGCCGCCCCGGCTGCCCTGCAGCCGGGGCGCTTTCCCCCAGGGGGGGAAAGCCGGCGGTCCCCCGGAGGGGGAGCGCCGGGCGGGGCGGGCCGGCGGGCAGCAGCGGGCTTCCGGCAGGGCAGGGGACCGAAAACCGGCCCTTTTTGCCCCCCCAGCGGACGGGCAGCGGCAGGTTGGGCGCCGCAAATGCAAATGTAAATAAACTGTGGCTTTCCTTGCAAAGCGCCCCCGGTTTGTGGTATACTGAGCAGGTGTACAAAGACGCATGCGGGGCTGCCGCCCCTTTGGGGACTTTTTTGCAGGAAAACGGAGGCAATCATGGCGAATTTTTTGACGAAACTGTTCGGAAACTACAGCAAGCGGGAGCTCAAGCGCATCCAGCCCACGGTGGACCGGGTGCTGGCCCTGGAGGAGACCTATCGCCAGAAGAGCGATGAGGAGCTCCGGGCCCAGACGGACCGGTTCAAGGAGCGGCTGGGGGCCGGCGAGACACTGGACGACCTGCTGCCCGAGGCCTTTGCCGCCTGCCGGGAGGCCATGGACCGGGTGCTGTCCATCCGGCTGTTCCCGGTGCAGGTGCAGGGCGGCGTGATCCTGCACCAGGGGCGCATCGCCGAGATGAAGACCGGCGAGGGCAAGACCTTCACCCTGGCGCTGCCGGCCTACCTCAACGCCCTGACGGGCAAGGGGGTGCACGTGGTCACCGTCAACGAGTACCTGGCCAAGTACCAGGGCGAGATGATGGCCCGGGTGTTCAATTTCCTGGGGCTCACCGTGGGCCTGGCCCTCACCGGCATGACGTCTCAGGAGAAAAAAGCCGCCTATGCCTGCGACATCACCTACGGCACCAACAACGAGATGGGCTTTGACTATCTGCGGGACAACATGGTGCTGTACAAGGAGAACAAGGTGCAGCGGGGCCACCACTACGCCATCGTGGACGAGGTGGACTCCATCCTCATCGACGAGGCCCGCACGCCGCTGATCATCTCCGGCCAGGGGGCCAAGGCGGACGACCTGTACCAGCGGGCCAACACCTTTGCCCGGGGGCTCAAGCCCGTCCGGGTGAAGGAGACCGACGAGAAAGAGGACAACGACGAGCTGTACGCCGAGTACGACTACATCGTCAACGAGAAGCGCAAGACCTGCTCCCTGACCCGGCGGGGCGTGAAAAAGGCCGAGGAGTTCTTCGGCATCGACAACCTCACCGACCCGGACAACATCCGGGTGCAGCACCACGTGAACCAGGCCATCCGGGCCTGGGGCATCATGCACCGGGACCAGGACTACGTGGTGAAGGACGGGGAAGTCATCATCGTGGACGAATTCACCGGGCGGCTGATGTACGGCCGGCGGTACAACGAGGGCCTGCACCAGGCCATCGAGGCCAAGGAGGGGGTCAACGTGGCCCGGGAGAGCCGGACCCTGGCCACCATCACCTTCCAGAACTATTTCCGGCTGTACAACAAGCTCTCCGGCATGACGGGCACCGCCATGACCGAGCAGGAGGAATTCTCCGAGATCTACCGGCTGGACGTGGTGGAGGTGCCCACCAACCGGCCCATGATCCGGGAGGACTGCCCGGACGTGGTGTACAAGACCGAGGAGGCCAAATTCGCCGCCGTCATCGAGGACATCGCCGCCCACCACGCCACCGGGCAGCCCGTGCTGGTGGGCACCGTGACCATCGACAAATCCGAGCGGCTGAGCAAGCTGCTGAAGGCCCGGGGCATCCCCCACCAGGTGCTCAACGCCAAGTACCACGAGAAGGAGGCCCAGATCGTGGCCCAGGCCGGCCGGAAGGGCGCCGTGACCATCGCCACCAACATGGCGGGCCGCGGCACGGACATCCTGCTGGGGGGCAACGCGGAATTCATGGCGAAGAACGAGATGCGCCGCCAGGGCTTCTCTGAGGAGCTGCTGGTGGAGTGCACGGCCTTCAGCCACACCCAGGACGAGGAGATCCTGGAGGCCCGGCGGGTCTTTGGGGAGCTGAACCAGAAGTACCGGCAGGAGATCGCCCCGGAGGCCGAGGAGGTCAAGGGCCTGGGCGGGCTCTACATCATCGGCACGGAGCGCCACGAGTCTCGGCGCATCGACAACCAGCTGCGGGGCCGCGCCGGCCGCCAGGGAGACCCGGGCAAGAGCCGGTTCTACATCTCCCTGCAGGACGACCTGATGCGGCTGTTCGGCGGGGAGCGGATCGAGGGGCTGATGGACCGGCTGAAGCTGGACGAGGACATCCCCATCGAGGCCAGCCTGGTGTCCAACTCCATCGAGAACGCCCAGCGGAAGGTGGAGATGCGCAACTTCGGCATCCGGAAGAACGTGCTGCAGTACGACGACGTGATGAACCTGCAGCGGGAGAAGGTCTACTCCCAGCGGGACATGGTGCTGGAGGGCGAGGACCTGAAGCCCCGGATCCAGACCATGATCCGGGAGTCCATCGCCGCGGCGGTGGCGGGCTTTTTGCCCCAGGACCAGCCCGCGGACGACTGGGATCTCAACGGCCTGCGGGACGCCTATGCCGGGTGGCTGGTGCCCCTGGAGGAGCTGCAGTTCACCCGGGAGCAGCTGGAGGACCTGGAGCCCGCCTTTGTGGAGGAGCTGCTGGTGCGCCGGGCCATGGAGCTGTATGAGCAGCGGGAGCAGGAATTCACCCCGCCGGTGATGCGGGAAGTGGAGCGGGTGGTGCTGCTGCGCAGCGTGGACCAGGAGTGGATGGATCACATCGACGCCATGGAGCAGCTGCAGGAGGGCATCCGCCTGCGGGCCTATGCCCAGGTGGACCCGGTGGTGGCCTACCGGATGGAGAGCGCGGATATGTTCGACGCCATGAACGCGGCCATTCGGGAGAACACGGCCAAGGCGGTGCTCACCGTGCGGCTGCGCACCCCGGAGGCCCCCAAGCGGGAGCAGGTGGCTCAGGCCACCGGCACCGGGGCCCCGGACAAGACCGTGAAGAAACAGCCGGTGCAGAAGGCCAAAAAGCCCGGCAGGAACGACCCCTGCCCCTGCGGCAGCGGGAAAAAATACAAAAAATGCTGCGGCAGGAACGAATGAGGAGCGAAACAGGTATGAAAAAAGGGTTCCTCCGGCGGGCGGCTGGGGCCGCCGCGCTGGTGCTGCTGGTGCATCTGGCCGGGTGCAGCATCCCCCAGGCGGGGTTTGCGGACTACGACGTTTCCGGGTACATCCGGGCGCTGCTGGACAGCAGCTATCTCAACGACAATCAGCGGCTGAGCGACCTCTCCGGCAGGACCGTTGCCGATGGGGAGAACAGCCAGACCACGGCGGAGAACGCCGCCGTGCGGTTCTGCAACGCCTACGGGATCTACCCCGCAGAGGACCAGATGGCCCAGCTGGACCAGCTGATGGCCAAGGTGTATCTGGGGGCGCGGTACTCCGTGGAGGATGAGGTGAAGACCGGGCAGGGGTACACCGTGGAGGTGACGGTGTATCCCATCACGAACTTTGCGGGACTGGGAGAGCGGCTCGCTGCGGTGCAGGAGACCGCGGCCCAGGAGCTGCTGCAGACCCAGCCCATCCCCCTGCCCGGCAACGAAGGCGGCGGGAACGGGGAGGACTCCGGAGAGGACGAGGAGTCCTGGGACGACGAGCCGGAGCCCACGCCCACCCCGGCCCCCACGCCCAGTCCCCAGGAGGTGCAGCGGCGGCAGGTGGACGCGGTGATCGCGTTCTGCACGGAGGAGCTGAGCCATCTGGACTATGACAGCACGGCCAAGACGGTGCGGCTGGACATTTTGCAGACGGACGCCGGCGAGCTGCAGCTGGATCTCAACCAGATCGACGCCATCGACGAGGCGGTGCTGCCGGTGGGCAGCCCGTGAGACAGGAGGAGACAGCATGAAGGCATGGAGCGTGCAGGCCCTGCTGGACCTGGATCATACGGCGGCCAAGCCCCTTTTGGAGCAGGCGGAGTGCCCCTGGGAGGTGCTGGGGGCCATCGGAGCGTTCATCCGCGCCCTGGGAAAGAGTCTGTCCCCCGGGGACTATGAGCAGGCGGCCGAGGGGGTATGGGTCCACCGGACGGCGGTGCTGTACCCCAACCACTTTGCGGCGGGGCCGTGCATCATCGGCCCGGAGACCGAGGTGCGGCCCGGGGCGTTCCTTCGGGGGAATGCCCTGGTGGGCCAGGGCTGCGTGGTGGGGAACTCCACGGAGCTCAAGAACGTGATCCTCTTTGACGGGGTGCAGGTGCCCCACTACAACTACGTGGGGGACTCGATCCTGGGCCATCGGGCCCACATGGGGGCCGGCGCGGTGACCTCCAACGTGAAGCAGGACAAGAGCCCGGTGACGGTGCGCACGCCGGAGGGCCGACTGGAGACCGGGCTCAAAAAATTCGGCGCCGTTTTGGGCGACCGGGCGGAGGTGGGCTGCAACGCCGTGCTGAACCCCGGGACCGTGCTGGGCCGGGACAGCCGGGTGTATCCCCTCTCCGCGGTGCGGGGGTTCGTGCCCGCCCGGCATGTGTTCAAGGACGCGGAGCATGTGGTCGAGCTGCGGTAGACCACGGGCCCCGGAGAAAGGGGGAGCCGGTTCGTGGACTGGATCCAGGAGTTTTTGACATCGGGGCTGCTGCCCGGGGTGCTGCTGGCGCTGCGGGCGGTGACGCCCCTTTTGGCGCTGTACGTGATCTGGCGGAGCTACACGTCCTTCCAGAAGGGCCAGCGCCGCCGGGATCCCCTCATCGTGCTGCGCGACGAGGCCTCCGGGGTGCAGTTCCCGGTGCTGTACTGGGAAAATTCCATCGGCCGCAGCAAGAGCTGCGACATCTACCTGCCGGATGGGGCGGTCTCCCGGGACCACGCGGTGCTGCTGCGCCGGGAGGAAGGGTGGTTCATCTGCGACACGGGCAGCAAGGCCGGGGTATTCGTCAACGGGCAGAAGGTGACGGACCGGGCGCTGGTGGGCGCCGGAGACCGGCTGACCTTGGGCAGCGTGACGCTGACCCTGGGGAACTCCGACGGGGCGCCGCCCAAGCGCAGGCGGGTGTTCACCGGGTTCTCCCGGCGGCCGGCTTCTCCCCGCAAGCTACTGTTCGTGGCCAGCTTGGTGCAGTTTTTGATGGCGGTGCAGGGGTGTTTTCAGGACGGGGGCTTCGCGCCCCGGCAGTTCATCCCGTTTTTGGCGGTGCTGGTGCTGGAGTGGAGCGTGTTCCTGGTGGCCGTGGGGGCCCTGCGGCACGTGAGCTTTGAGATCGAGACGGTGGCGTTTCTGCTCTCCGGCATGGGGGTGCAGCTGCTGGCGGCCAGCGACTTCGACACGGCGGTGACCCAGCTGGCGGCGCTGGTGCTGGGCGTGGGGACCTTCAGCTTCCTCCTCTGGTTCATGAACGACCTGGACCGGGTGGCCAGGTTCCGGGTGGCCATCGGCGCGGCGGCGCTGGTGCTGTTCGCGGTGAACCTGGTGCTGGGGGACGAGCGGTACGGCTCGAAAAACTGGATCTCTCTGGGACCGGTGAGCGTGCAGCCCTCGGAGTTCATCAAGATCGCCTTCGTGTTCGTGGGCACGTCCACGCTGGACCGGCTCCAGACCAAGAAGAACATCACGGAATTTTTGATCTTTGCGGGGGCCTGCGTGGGCTTTTTGGCCCTGCTGCGGGACTTTGGCACGGCGCTGATCTTCTTCGCGTGCTTTTTGATCATCGCGTTCATGCGCTCCGGCAGCGTGCGCACCATTGCCCTGGTGCTGATGGCCGCGGCGCTGGGCGTGGTGCTGATCCTGAAATTCAAGCCCTATGTGGCGGAGCGGTTCCTGGGCTGGGGCCACGTGTGGGAGCACATCAACGACAGCATGGGCTATCAGCAGACCCGGGTGCTGACCTATATGGCCAGCGGCGGGTGGCTGGGCGTGGGCCTGGGGCAAGGGTGCCTCATCGACATCTTCGCCGCGGACAGCGACCTGGTCTTCGGCCTGCTGGTGGAGGAGCAGGGGCTGTTCCTGGGGCTGGTGGTGCTGGCCGCCATGGGGCTGCTCATCTTCTACGCCCGCAGCGACGTGACCCGCAGCCGGAGCACGTTTTTCTCCATCGCGGCCTGTGCGGCGGCGGGGCTGCTGCTGTTCCAGACGTGCCTCAACGTGTTCGGCTCCACGGATATTTTGCCCATGACCGGCGTGACGCTGCCGTTTTTCAGCGCCGGCGGGTCCAGTTTGGTGTCCTGCTGGGGGCTGATGGCCTTTTTGAAGGCCAGCGACGAGCGCACCTATGCCGCCCGCCGAGCCGCGAAGCACAGCGCCAAGGCGCCTTCCAAACGGGAACTGGAGGATATTTACTCATGAAAACGGTGGGATTTCGCTCGGTGGTGCTGTACCTCCTGCTGGCCGCTTTTTTGGGCGGGGTGGGCTTTTTGACCGTGGAGCTGCTGCTCAACGGCGGAAAGTGGGCCATGCAGCCCTATAACGGGCACCTGTACGCCGAGGAGAGCACGGTGGAGCTGGGGGAGATCACCGACCGGGCGGGCAACGTGCTGGCCTATACCGACGAGGACGGCCAGCGGATGTACGGCTATGGGGAGACCAACCGGCGGGCGCTGCTGCACACCGTGGGGGACTCCCGGGGATATATCAGCACGGGGGTGCAGCACCTCCTCAGCGCCCGGCTGTCCGGCTACAACCCGGTGACCGGCCTGGCCCAGACGCCCTGGGCCGGGAGCGGGCGCAACGTGCAGCTGACGGTGGACCAGACCGCCTGCGCGGCGGCATTCACCGCCATGAACGGGAAAAACGGGGCGGTGCTGGTGTACAACTACCGGACGGGGGACCTGCTGGTGAAGGTCAGCGCCCCGGGGTTCGACCCGGAGCACCTGCCGGAGGACCTGGACACCAACGAGGCGTATCAGGGGGTGTATCTGGACAACACGCTGTCCAGCTCCTTCACCCCGGGGAGCATCTTCAAGCTGGTGACGGTGTGCGCCGCCATGGAAACATGGCCGGATTCCTGGCAGGAGCGGACCTACAGCTGCACCGGGAGCGAGGAGATCGGCGGGGAGGCCATTGCCTGCCTGCACGGCAACGCCCACGGGGAGCAGACGGTGCGGGAGGCCCTGGGCAACTCCTGCAATGTCTTTTTTGCCCGGCTGGCCAACGACATCGGGGCCCAGGCCCTGCAGGCCAAGGCGGAGGAGATGGGCTTTAACCGGGAATGGACCTTTGGCACCGTTCCCATCAGCGAGAGCGAGATCGACCTGACGGGCTGCAACGCCAATCAGCTGGGGTGGGCCGGGGTGGGCCAGTACACGGTGCTGGCGAACCCCTATCACATGCTGCTGCTGATGGGCGCGGCGGCCAACGGCGGCCGTGCGGTGCCGCCCAGGCTGACGGAGAACGGGGGGCTTTCGGAGCTGCTGCAGGGGGAGGAGACGCTGCTGACCGAAGGGGAAGCGGCGGCCCTGCGGGACCTGATGCGGTCCAACGTGACGGACTATTACGGAGAAGGGCTGTTCCCGGCGGGCATGAACGTGTGTGCCAAGACCGGTACCGGCGAGGTGGGGGACGGCAAGGCGCCCAACTGCTGGATGGTGGGCTTCTGTGACAGCGCGGAGCACCCCTATGCCTTTGCGGTGCTGGTGGAAGAGGGGACCGGAGGGATCGAGTCGGCAGGCGCGGTGGCGGCAGCCGCGCTGGCGGCCCTCAACTGAGCGGGTCGCGCCGGGGCGCGCCTTTGGCGGCCGGAGGCTGCAGAGCCCTCCGCCGCCGGCGGAGGGCTGCCCGCCCAGCCCAGGGGGCCGGGCGGGCACAAAGGCGCGGGTCCGGCGGCAAAAGCGGACTGAAAACGGGCCGGCAGCAAACCAGCAGCCGGTCCCCAGACAAAGGAGATGGATGACGTGAAGATCGAAAAACTGCGCCCGGCGTTCCAGGATTACCTGTGGGGCGGGACCCGGCTGCGGGATGTGTATCACAAGCCCTGCGATCTGGACCGGGTGGCGGAGAGCTGGGAGCTTTCCACCCACCCGGCGGGAGAGAGCGTGCTGGAGGGCGGCGACTATGATGGGGTGACCCTCAGCGCGTATCTGCATGCCACGGGGGACCGGGCCCAGGGGGAGAACTGCAGGCGGTTCGACCGATTCCCGGTGCTCATCAAGCTGATCGACGCCAAGCAGGCCCTGTCCATCCAGGTGCATCCCAGCGACGAATATGCCCTGCGGGCGGAGGGCGAGCTGGGCAAGACCGAGATGTGGTACGTGATGGATGCGGATCCGGGGGCGTACCTGTACTTTGGGGTGAACCGGCCGCTGACGAAGGCGGAATTCGCCCAAAAGATCGCGGACAACACGGTGCTGGAGGTCCTCAACCGGGTGGAGGTCCACCCCGGGGACGTATTTTTCATCGAGTCCGGCACCATCCACGCCATCGGGGCGGGGATCCTGATCTGCGAGATCCAGCAGAACTCCAACTGCACCTACCGGGTCTACGACTACGACCGCCGGGACGCCAACGGGAACCCCCGGGAGCTCCACGTGCAAAAGGCGCTGGATGTGGCCAAGCTCACCCCCGGGGGCCCGGAACAGACCGCGCGGGAGCGGTTTTCCGCCGGGGACGGGACCTTTGAAAAGCTGGGCGGCTGCGATTATTTCACCGCATATCGGTGCCGGGTGAACGGCCAGACCACGTGGACCGTGGACGAGAGCTCCTTTGCGGCGCTGACGGTGCTTTCCGGCACCGGAACGGTGCAGGGGGCGGAGAATCAGGCGGCATTTGCCCCCGGAGACACGCTGTTCGTACCGGCGGGTGCGGGACAGGTCGTCATCGCAGGGAACTGCGAGCTGGTGATCACCCGGGTGTGACGCCCGGAGAAGGAGGGATTCTGGTGCGGATCTTGCTGATCGGCGAGGCCATGGGCCTCTTTATGGCGGAGGAAGCGGGGCCGTTGCGCTCGGTGCGGCGGTTTTCCGCGTCCATTGCCGGCGCGGAATACAACGTGGCGGTGGGCCTGGCCCGGCTGGGACACACGCCGGTGTACTGCACCCGCCTGGGGTTCGACCCGCTGGGGGAACGGATCCTGGACGGGCTGCGGGAAAACGGCATCGATACGGGGCTGGTGCAGCAGGCGGAAGGAGAACGCACGGGGCTGATGCTCAAATCCTTCGCGCCGGAGGGGGACCCGGAGATCGCCTATTACCGGGAGGGCTCGGCTGCCTCGAAGCTCTCGACCCATGAGATCGACCGGCTGGACCTGTACGGCGTGGAGCGGGCCCACCTGACGGGCATTTTCCCGGCCGTTTCCGAAAAGACTCTGGCCGCAGTGCGGCGGCTCATCCGCCGGTGCGAGAACCTGGAGATCCCCTACTCCTTCGACCCCAACCTGCGGCCACAGCTTTGGCCCGACCGGAAGACGATGGTCTCCACCCTCAACAGCCTGGCCCAGGGCGCGGACACCGTGCTGCCGGGGCTCCAGGAGGGGACGATCCTCACCGGAGAGACCACCCCCGAGGGCGTAGCGGCCTTCTACCACCGGATGGGCGTGCGCAACGTGGCGGTGAAGCTGGGCAAGGACGGCGCCTATTTTTCGCAGCAGGGCGGCATCTCCGGGTATTCTGCGGGGTTCCCGGTGGCCCAGATCGTGGACACGGTGGGCGCGGGAGACGGCTTTGCGGCGGGGGTCATCAGCGCCCTGGCCGAGGGCGAGACCCTGGAGGAAGCGGTGTTCCGGGGCAACGCCGTGGGAGCGGTGCAGGTGGCCCACAAGAGCGACAACGAGGGATTGCCCACCCGTCAGGAGCTGTCCCAGATTATTCTGGCGGGGACCGCCTGAAAAGGGCCACACAAAAAGGGCCCCGGTGGGGGCCCTTGTGCAGGGATCTCTGCGGCTCAGCCGTGTTCGGGGCCGGTGACGGGGTCGGGATACTCCTGGCCGAAGGTCTCCACCGTGACACGCTCCATGATCTGGTCCTCGTGGGGCCGGTCCGCCCGGTCCCGGGGCACGGAGACGATGGCCTGGGCCACCTCCATGCCCTGGATCACCTTGCCGAAGGCGGCGTACTGGCCGTCCAGATGGGGCGCGTCGGCCACCATGATGAAGAACTGGGAGCCGGCGCTGTTGGGCCGCATGGAGCGGGCCATGGACAGCACGCCGGTGGTATGTTTCAGGTCGTTTTGAAAGCCGTTGGCGGCGAATTCTCCCCGGATGCCGTAGCCGGGGCCGCCCATGCCGGTGCCTTCGGGGTCGCCGCCCTGGATCATGAACCCGGGGATGACCCGGTGGAAGATGGTGCCATCGTAGAAGCCGCGGCGGACCAGAGAAATGAAGTTGTTCACGGTGTTGGGGGCAATGTCGGGGTACAGCTCCGCCTGGATGACGCCCCGGGTGGTCTCGATGGTGACGATGGGATTTTGCATGGAAATTCCTCCTCTTTTGGGTTGGGATGGGGACTGCATGGAGCTATTGTACAACAAAATCGGCGGGAAATCTTCCTTTTCCGAGAAATTTAAGAAAAAATTTACAGTTGGGAGGCGACGGGATGAAATTGGTCTCGTGGAACGTCAACGGGCTGCGCGCCTGCATGACCAAGGGATTTGAGGCGTTCCTGGCCCAGGAGACCCCGGATGTGCTGTGCCTGCAGGAGACCAAGCTCCAGGCGGGGCAGACGGATCTGGTTTTTCCCGGGTACCGGTGCTGGTGGAACTGTGCCGTGAGCCGCAAGGGGTATTCCGGCACGGCGCTGTTGACCCGGCGGGAACCGTTGGGGGTGCAGATGGGCATGGGCGCGCCCGAATTTGACCAGGAGGGCCGGGTGATCGCCGCGGAATTTGCGGAGTTCATTTTGGTGACGGTGTACACGCCCAACGCCCAGCGGGAGCTGGCCCGGATCGATTTCCGCATGGCCTTTGAGGACGCTTTCCGGGCGTATCTGAAGCAGCTGCGGGCAAAAAAGCCGGTGGTGGTGTGCGGCGACATGAACGTGGCGCACCGGGCCATCGATCTGAAAAACCCCAAGAGCAACGTGGGCAACGCGGGCTTTTCCTATGAGGAACGGGGGAAATTCGCCGAGCTGCTGGCCGTGGGCTTTGTGGACAGCTTCCGCTTCTTTTACCCGGACCGGACGGGGGCGTACTCCTGGTGGAGCTACATGGGGAACGCCCGGGAGAACAACACCGGGTGGCGGATCGACTACTTTTTGGCGGACGAGCGGCTGCGACCCGCCCTGGAGGACAGCAGGATCCTGGACCGGGTGCTGGGGAGCGACCACTGCCCGGTGGTGCTGGAGATGAAGGAGGAACACGCATGACGGACTTGGGACAGCTGCGGCAGTGGGTGGATGAGAGCCGGCACACGGTGTTTTTGGGCGGAGCCGGGGTCTCCACCGCCAGCGGGATCCCCGATTTCCGCAGCGCCCACGGGCTCTACATGGAAAAAAAGCAGGGCATCTCCTATGAGGAAATGCTCTCTCACGACTATCTGGAGGACCATCCCGCGGAGTTTTACGATTTTCTCCGGAACGTGATGCTCTACCCGGACGCAAAGCCCAACCGGGCCCACTATGCCCTGGCTCGGCTGGAGCAGGAAGGCAAGCTGGAGGCGGTGATCACCCAGAACATCGACGGGCTGCACCAGCTGGCGGGCAGCAAAAACGTCATCGAGCTGCACGGCAACGAGAACCGCTATTTCTGCCGTTCCTGCGGCAAGCAGTACGACATGCGGGTGGTCACCGAAAGCACCGGAGAACCGCGGTGCACCTGCGGGGGCCGGATCCGGCCGGATGTGGTGCTCTACGGCGAGACACTGGACCAGGAGGACCTGTACCGGGCGGTCCAGCTGGCGGCCCGCTGCGACCTGATGCTGGTGGCGGGGACCTCCCTGGTGGTGTATCCGGTGGCGGGACTGGTGAACTATCTGTCCCGCAAGGCGCGGCTGGTGATCCTCAACCGGGACGAGACGCCCTATGACTCCCGGGCCGATCTGCTGTTCCGGGGGGACCTGACCCAGGTCTTGGGGGAGCTGGCAGGCGTCGAATAGGGACAAGAAAAAAAGGCCGGGGCGACCGGCCTTTTGTCAGCGAGGGGAGTCCGGGCCGCCTTCTCGGATGAGGCGGCGGTTTTTCACGATGACCACGATGCGGTAGGAGAGGGTGGCCAGCTCCGTAAGGGTGGCCAGCAGGCACAGAGAGACCAGGTGCAGGCCGACGGTCCAGTGGCACACGGCCGCCCCGGCCAGGTACACGCCGGTGCCGAAGATCACCGACCAGTTGGCGTGGCGGGAGAGCCCCATGGCGCCCAAGGTGGGAAAGCCCAGGATGTAGTTGGGGTAGGTCAGGGCAGCGACGGGCAGCAGCAGCCGCAGCGGCAGCACCACCTGTTCGCCCTCCGGGCCCAGCCACAGCACCAGCAGGGGTTTTGCCAGCACGAAGACCCCGGTGCAGCCCAGCAGAATGACGGGATACACGAACAGCAGCGCCTGTTTGATCACTCCGAAATTGCGGTGCTTCATCATGTGGGGATAGATGCTGTCCGCGATGGGGGACATGCCGTTGCGCGCCGCAGCGATGATCTTGTCGGCGTTGGTGAACAGGCCCACGGTGGCGGGGCCGGCCACCTGGTTGAGGATCACCCCGTTCAGGTTGACGTTGACCGCCTCGGCGGCTTTGGAGAAAAAGAACTGGGCGGACGTTTTGATCTCCTCCCAGACCTGAGAGAAGCGCACCCGGCAGAAGCGGACCCCAATCTTGGTGTACAGGTGCCGGTAGACCAGCAGCAGGGCGCCCAAATGGCCCACTACCATGAAGAAGGGGACCATCCAGTAGTCCTGGGGGCTGTGGATGAACACGAAGATCATCACCGTGGCAAAGAGCTTGATGCTGACCGCCCGCACCGTGATGGCAGCCATCTGCTCCAGGCCCCGGTACATGAAGTCCGGCAGCAGGGACAGGGCCACGGTGGACAGCAGGTAGAGGCTGTATGCCAGCAGGATCCGGCCGTCCCCCAGGCCGGGGGCGATGATGACAAACAGGATGGCAAAGGACAGGAGAGAAAACAGACACTTGGCCAGCACCACACAGGTGAGGATCCGGTCGAGATAGGCCTTGTCCTCCCGGTGCTGAGCAATCTTGGCCGTGGCGGACATGACGAAGCCAAAGTCGATGAGGATCTGGAAAAAATTCACGGTGTACTGCGCCGCACCCAGGATCCCCACCGCCTCCATGCCCATGACCCGGACCTGATATCCCTGGGTGAGCAGACCCAGAGCTAGGGTGGAAAACTGCAGGATGTACAGCAGGATGGTGTTTTCGACCAGGCTGCTCCGCCGCAGGCCCAGCTTCTCCCAAATGCGCATAAATGTCTCCTCGGGTGAGATTTGTTTAACGAAAAGCTATTGTACCACAAAAAGCAGGGCTTGTAAAGCGCCCTCAGCCGAAGACCCGCCGGCTGTTGTCCACCCGGAGGAACAGGGTCAGCCCGGCACCCAGGGCCGTGAGCCCGGAAAACAGTAGGAACACCGACCGCACGCCGGCGGCATCTGCCAGGGGACCGCTGATGTTTTGCATCAGAATGCTGCCCAGGCTGTTCACGGTGTTGACGATGCTGATGCCCGTGGTGGTGAGTTCGGGCCGGATCAAGTTCCGAACGATCTTCAGGATGATCATCATGAACAGGGTGGAGGCGATGGCCTTGAGCAGGACCATGGCTAGGATCACGGCCCAGGCCCAGGGCAGCAGGGCATAGCACAGGTACTGGATCAGGGCGATGCCGGAGGCGGTGAGCAGGAGGGCCTTGCCCGAGAAACGGTCCATGAACCGGTGGGAAAATAGGATCAGGGGGATCTCGGCCAAGGTGCTGAAAAACAGCACGGAGCCCACCGCACCGGTGGAAACGCCCAGGCTGCGCAGCAGCAGGGGCGCGTAGCTCATGTTGGCGCCGGAGCAGCCATAGAGGAAGAGCATGATGACTAGATACAGCAGGAACCGGGGCTCCCGGAGAAAAGACGACAGCGGGACCTTGGGTCCGGGGCCGCCCTCCTTTTCATCGGGGAGGGGTTCTTCCGTGCCCAGATAGCCTGCAACGGCCACCAGGGCGGTGAGGCCCACCAGAGCAAACAGGACCCATCCGGAAAAGTGCTGGATGAGCAGGGCGGCTGCCTGGGCCCCGGCGGCATAGCCAAACGTGCCCCAAATGCGCAGCACGCCGTAGCGGAATTTCCCGGAGGTGGCCAAGCGCTCGGAGACCGGCATCACGGCGTTCATCATGGACATGACCAGGCCGTTGAGCACAAACAGGGCCCAGACCTGCCGGGTGCAGGCGAAAGCCACGGCAAACAGCGCCATGAGGACGAGTTGGATGCAGTTGATGAGCCGGTGCCTGCCGGTGCGGTCGCAGAGGATACCGGTGAGGGGCACGATGGGCAGGGAAAACAGGTTGGCAGAGGACACGATGAACGACATCTCGGTGGCTGTTTTTCCCAGACCGGTGAGGTACACCGACAGCACAGAGCTGTAGGAAGACATGGAAAAGTACAGAAAGAAGTAGAGCAGTACATACATGCTGTATCTGCCCCGCAAACGACGGGCGACAGTTCCCATAGCAAGGCCTCCCTGATTCTGTCTGGTTTCATCTTACCCCCGAATGTTCGGTTCGTCAAGAGCTTTTGGGGAACATATCCGGGCCTTTTCCCACCATATACTGGACCGAGGTGGTTCCCATGGGGAAAAGGAAACGAGGGCTATATCTGCTGCTTCGGCTCAACCGGTGGACGCTGGCGCTGGCAGGAGGACTGTGCGCGGCGGCGCTGCTGTTGGTGACGGTCCAGGCTGCGGCCGCACCGGAGGAGAGCGTGGCCGTTCCGGCGGTGATGTACCATGCGGTGCTCCAGGACACGAGCCGTCACGGGCGGTATACCGTGTCGCCCCAGGAATTTGAAAGTGACCTTCAGTATTTGACGAGCCACGGATACACGACGGTCGTGATGGCGGACCTCATCGCGTACACCCAGGGGGGCACGCTGCCCGAGAAGCCGGTGCTCATCACCTTTGACGACGGGTATTATAACAACTACGTCTACGCGTATCCCATCGCCCAGCAAATGGGCTGCCGGTTCGTGCTCTCCCCGGTGGGGATTTGGGCGGATCAGTACACCGAGACTGGGGAGGAAAACGCCTATTATTCGCACATCGTCTGGGAGAAGCTCCGGAAAATGGCCGATTCCGGCACGGTGGAGCTGCAAAATCACAGCTACGATCTGCATCAGACCGGCAAAGGGCGGTCCGGCGCCAAGCCTTTGCCCGGCGAGGACCCGGGGGCGTATGAGGCTCTTTTGACGGCGGACCTGACCCGTGCGCAGGAAGACTTCACCGGCCACGGGTGCCCGGCGCCCACCACGTTCGTGTACCCCTACGGCGCCTATGCCCCTTCCACCCAGGAGATCGTGCGGAAGCTGGGGTTTGCGGCCACGCTCACCTGCGAGGAGAAGATCGCCCGGATCACCCGGGATCCGGAGAGCCTGTACGGGATCGGACGGTTTTTGCGGCCGTCCGGGCTCTCCAGCCAAGCGTTCTTTGAAAACCGCATGAAGCTGGGACAGGAGGAGTAGGATGCTGGAGCGGATCTGTTCCCTGCTGTGGGGCTGGCATGTACTGCTGCTGATCCTGGCAGCAGGGGTGTTTTTCACCTTCTCTACCGGCTTTTTTCAGGTGCGGCACATGGGGCGATGGCTGCGAAGTGCCTGGCCGGACCGCGCCCGGAAAGGCGGGATCAGCGGGTTTCAGGCGCTGACAACTGCCTTGGGGGGATCCATCGGCACCGGGAATATCGTGGGAGTGGCGGTGGCCCTCACGGCAGGCGGGCCGGGAGCGCTGTTTTGGATGTGGATATCCTCCTTTTTCGGCATGATGACCGTCTTTGCGGAAAATCTTTTGGCAGCCCGGCACCGGGAGGCTCCGGGGACCCTGGGGACGATCTGCGGCGTCGCCAAGGGGTTGGGCGCTGTGTATGCGGTGGGCTGCTGTTTGTCCTCGTTGGGCATGGGCAACATGGCGCAGACCCATGCCGCTGCCCGTGCGCTGGAGGATCTGGGGGTGCCGCTGTGGGCGGTATGCGGCGGGCTGTCCTGTCTGGTGCTGGCGGTGGCCTGGGGCGGGCTGCACCGGGCGGTGCAGTTCACCGAGAAGCTGGTCCCCCTCATGACCGTGCTGTTCTTTGGGGCTTCACTGGGGGTGCTGTGGGTGGAACGGGCCCGCCTGCCTGCTGCGGCGGCTTCCGTCTTTCAGGGGGCCTTGTCTCTGCGGGCGGGCGCCGGCGGGGCAGCAGGCGCCTTGCTGGCGCTGCGGACGGGAGTCTCCCGGGGCGTGTTCACCAACGAGGCGGGTCTGGGGAGTTCCGCCTTTGCCTATGGGGAGGTCCGGGATAAGACCCCGGTGGAGCTGGGCTGCATGGGGATCTTCCAGGTCTTTTTGGATACGCTGGTGATGTGCACCGTTACGGGACTGTGCCTTTTGTGCTGCCGTTCGTCCGGGCTGGAGGGCGCCGAATGGACGTTTTTCGCCTATGAACGGGCCTTGGGACCCGCAGGCGGTGCGGCGGTGTCCCTGTGCACGGCGCTGTTCGCCGTGGCGACGGTGTCTGCGTGGTGCTGCTACGGCCGGGAAGGGCTGCTGTTCCTCACCAGAGGCCGGGGAAAACGGGTCTACGCGGTGGTGGCGGCGGTGGCTGCCGGGGCGGGCTGTCTGCTGCCCTTGGACGCGGTCTTTCGGTTTGGCGATGCCATGAACGGCCTGATGGCCGTGCCCAATGTGACAGCCTTGTTCTGCTGTGCGGGGGAGGTCCGGCGGGCGGTGCGGGAGCAGGAGCGCAGCTGGAAAGAGGACATCGCTTTTTCACGAAAACAACTGGATTTTTCCCCGCCGGTATGTTACAATAACAAGAGAGAGCAAGATCCCGTCTCGAGGCAGCGGTTCCAGCCGGCCCATTTGCCGGGATCTGACCCAAAGACACATTCCTTGAACCTGCAAACGCCGTCTGGACGGATCCGGCGGCGAGACATCCAATGATTTGAGAAAGGAAACGAACCCATGAAACTGATCCTGGCTATTGTGAGCAACGACGACAGCGGCGCGGTGTCCTCTGCGCTGACCAGGGAAGGATATCCTGTGACGAAGCTGGCTACCACCGGCGGTTTCCTGATGGCAGGCAATACCACCTTTATTTCCGGTGTGGACGATGAGCGGGTGGATGGGGTGATCTCCATCATCTCCAAATATTCCAGCCGCCGGACACAGGTGGTCCCCAGCAGCTCCACCGCTTCTTCTGCGGATATGAGCATGTATTCCTCCTACCCGGTGGAGGTCACGGTGGGCGGCTCCACGATCTTCGTACTGAACGTGGACCGCTATGAAAAGGTGTGATGGATTTTTCGGGGTTTTTGGGCAATCAAGAGGTGAAGTCGGCGCTGTCTGCTGCTTTTAAGGCGGGCCGATTTCCCCATACGCTCCTGCTGCAGGGGGAACCGGGGACCGGAAAGCGAACCATGGCCAAGCGGATCGCCAAGGCGTTGGTGTGTCGGCATCCGGAGAAAGCGCCCTGCGGGAGCTGCCCTTCCTGTATTCGCGCCCGTGCGGGGTCCCACCCCGATATCCGGCTGGTAGAGCCTGTGGGTTCTGCCCGGTCCATCACGGTGGATGCCGTGCTGAAGGTCATCGAAGACGCCCATCGGGTGCCGGAGGAGGCAGACCGTCGGGTGTACATTCTGGTGCTGGGCAGCCGTCCCTCGGAGGCCGCGCAGAACAAACTGTTGAAGATCTTGGAGGAACCCCCGGCCGATGCGGTTTTCCTGCTGGTCTGTGTCTCAGCCGAACAGCTGCTGCCGACGGTGCGGTCCCGGGCCCAATGCTTTACCCTGCGGCCGCCTACGGTGGAGGAGACGGCGGCCTATTTGGTGGACCGGGAGGGGCTTGCTGCCGAGGAGGCGCTCCGGTTGGCCCGGCTCACCGACGGAAATATCGGCCGGTGCCTGGAACTGCAAAAAACGCGAGGCGGCGTGGAAGGCGAGCTGCAGGCCTTTGATCTGGCCCAGACGCTGGCCCATGAGGCGCTGTCCATCCATGGGGACGGTCTGTTGAAAGCTGTCCTACCCCTGTATAAAGACCGGGTTCTCTGTCGGGAGGTGCTGGTGCGGCTGGAGATCCTTTTCCGGGATGCCTGTGTTCTGCGGGCGGGTGCGGACAAGCTGCTTTCCGGGATGTCACAGACTGCTGAGGAGTTGTGTGCGCTGCCCAGGGCGGTTCTGCTGCAGCGGAAGGAGCAGATGCGGGAGTTGATCCGTCGCTTGGACGGCAATGCCAATCTGAACCTGCTGGTCACCTGCCTGTGTGCGGCCCTGCGGGAAAAGAGTGGACGAAGCGTTTCCCCGGACGATCAAGACTGAAAAAAGGAGGTACCCTATGGCGGAAGTCATCGGTGTGCGGTTTAAAAATACGGGAAAGGTGTACTATTTTGACCCCTGCGGCGAGCAGCTGCAAAAAGGGGAGTACGCAGTGGTGGAGACGGCCCGGGGCCTGGAATGTGGGGAAGTCGCCATGGAGAACACCCAGGTCAGTGAGAGCTCTATCGTGCAGCCCCTGCGGCGCATGATCCGCCGAGCTACACGGGAGGACCTGCGGCGGATGGAAGAAAACCGGCGCAGGGAGAAATCGGCACTGCGTATTTGTGAGAAGAAGGTCCAGGAGCACGGGCTGGATATGAAGCTGGTGGATGTGGAATACGCTTTTGACGGGAGCAAGATCCTGTTTTATTTCACCGCCAATGGCCGCGTGGATTTCCGGGAGCTGGTGAAGGATCTGGCGGGGCAGTTCCGGACCCGTATCGAGCTGCGGCAGATTGGGGTTCGGGACGAGGCTAAAATGCTGGGCGGCATCGGCATCTGCGGGCGTCCCTTCTGCTGCGGGTCTTTCTTGAATGGATTTCAGCCGGTGTCCATCAAAATGGCCAAGGAGCAGGGGCTTTCTCTCAACCCGGTGAAGATCTCCGGCGCCTGCGGCCGTTTGATGTGCTGTCTCAAGTACGAGCAGGAGGCCTATCAGGATCTGATCCGCACCACGCCTCGCGTGGGTTCACAGGTCAACACCCCAGAAGGACGCGGTGCGGTGGTCGAGCAGAACCTGCTGGGCAGGAAGGTCTCCGTCCGGCTGGAGAAGGATCCCGAGGCGGCACCCAAAACGTTTCGCGTGGAGGAGCTCCGTCCGGTGCGGGAAAGCCACGCCCGTGGGGAGCACCGGGACGGGGAGCATGCCAAAGGTCAGCCCGGACAATAAACTTTCTTCCGGGTCTTGATTTTTTCGGCAAATATGATAAAATACAACAAAGGTCTCCCGACGGGGGACCCAAACTAGCAAGCGCTATTCTATTTTGGGAGGTGTATTCCATGCCTTACGCCATCAAGAAGGACGTCTGCATCGGCTGCGGTGCCTGTGCTGCAGAGTGCCCTGTCAGCGCCATCAGCGAGGACAACGGTGTCTACAAGATCGACCCCGATACCTGCATCGGCTGTGGTGCCTGCGCCGGTACCTGCCCTGTCGGCGCTCCTGAGGAGCAGTAATGCCACAAAACACTGCCCGGCGGGCGATGTGCCCGTCCGGGCTTTGTTTTTGTCTAAGGGAGGGAAGTCACGACCATGGACGCCATACCGATTTGGGAGGAGCTGGGGTCAGGCTGCGGGGTGTATGTCTCGCCACAGTGCCGGCTGACCACCGATACCCTGCTGCTTGCCTGGTTTTCCCAGCCTAAAGAGCGGGAATGCTGCTGCGACCTGGGTACCGGGCATGGGGCGATCCCGATCCTATGGCGGCAGCGGGGCTGCGGAGGTCCCATTTTGGGGGTGGAGATCGATCCGACCGTGGGACGACTGGCCCAGCTCTCTGTGGAACGCAACGGCTTTTCTGACACGGTCTCGATCCGCATCGGAGACGCTTCTCACCCGAAAGAAATACTGCCTCGGGAGCATTTTGACCTGTTTGGCTGCAACCCGCCCTATTATCCCCAGGGGACGGGAAAGACGGCGGCCGGATATCGGGGCCTTGCCCGCCACGAGGGCACGCTCACGTTGGACACCCTTGCCCAGGCTGCTCAGTGGAGCCTAAAATGGGGCGGACGGCTGTGCGTCTGTCTGCCGGTGGGCCGTCTGTCTCAGGCGATGTCGGTGTTTTCCGCTGCGGGCCTGGAGCCCAAAACGCTGCTGCCTGTGCAATCGACGCCGTTCAAAGATCCCTATCTGGGCCTGCTGGAATGCCGACGGGGAGGCAGGGTGGGACTCACCATGAAGCGCAACCTGATCCTGACGGATCCATTGGGACAGCCGACCCCGATGCTGTTGGAAGCCTATGGCAGTTATCAAAACAAAAAGGGAGGATGAAGATGGAAAAAGCGGGGCTGACGTTGGTGGGCACGCCCATTGGGAACCTGTCCGATCTTTCTCCCCGGGCAGCTGAGGCCCTGTCCCAGGCCGATTTTATCGCTGCAGAAGACACCCGGGTGACCTTGAAGCTGCTCAATCACCTGGGACTCAAGAAACCCTTGATCAGCTATTTTGAGCACAACCGCAACGACCACGGCCGACTCATTTTGGAACGGATCCGGTCAGGAGAATCCTGCGTGCTGGTGTCGGATGCCGGGATGCCCGCGATCTCCGATCCGGGGGAGCACCTAGCAGCCGCCTGTGAGGCGGAGGGAATCCCAGTGACCTGTGTGCCGGGTCCTACGGCCGCCGTGACCGCTTTGGTGCTGTCCGGCCTGCCCACCGGCCGCTTCACCTTTGAGGGGTTTCTAAGCGTCAATAAGCGCGCGCGGCGGGAGCATCTGCTTTCCGTGGCGCATGAGACACGCACCATGATCTTTTATGAAGCGCCGCACAAGCTGCGCAGGACGCTGATGGATCTTGCCGAGACCTTCGGGCCGGACCGCCGTGTGGCTTTGTGCCGGGAGCTTACCAAGCTCCATGAGGAGGTCTGGCGTACCACCTTGGGAGAAGCTTCCGCCCGATACCGGGAGGAAGAGCCGCGGGGAGAATTCGTCCTGGTGGTGGCAGGAGCGCCGGCGCCGGTTTTGCAGGAGCCCGATGTGACCCCGGAAGAAGCGGCAGAACTTGCCAGAGGCTGGATGGAAAAAGGGGCATCCCCAGCGGAGGCGGCAAAAGAGGCCGCTAAAGCCACAGGACTGAAAAAGGGCGAAATCTATCGACTGCTGATTTGACCCGGTAAAAAATATCCAAAAACTAGTGACAAAATCTGCCGTTTGTGGTATTCTGAATCCAAAGGACCAAGACACCAAGGGAGGAAGCGCTATGCTGAGAAAGACAAAGATCATTTGCACCCTAGGCCCGGCCACCGATGACGAGAATGTATTGAGACGAATGATGCTGGGCGGCATGAACTGCGCCCGATTCAATTTTTCCCACTGTACCCATGAAGATGCCACCAAGAAGTTGGAAATGGTCACACGCCTGCGGGAAGAACTGGGATTGCCCATTGCTGCCCTGCTGGATACCAAGGGCCCGGAGATCCGACTGGGTACCTTTGCCAACGGGCCCGTGGAGCTGCACACCGGGGGGACCTTCACCCTCACTTCTCGGGACGTGCCCGGGGACGATACCATCGTCTCCATCACCTATGCCGACCTGCCCAAGGATCTGACGCCCGGCTCCCGGGTGCTCATCGACGACGGCCTGGTGGCCATGCGGGCCCGCACAGTCACCGACACGGATATCGTCTGCGATGTGCTCAATGGGGGCGTTATCTCCAACAAAAAGGGCGTCAACGTGCCGGACACCCGTCTTTCCATGCCGTATATCAGTGAGCAGGACCGTTCTGACATTATTTTTGGGATCGAAAACGGCTTTGACTTTATTGCGGCCTCCTTTGCCCGGGATGCCGACGATATCCTTCAGATCCGGCAGATCATGGAGGAGCACAACAACCATTCTATCAAGATCATCGCCAAGATCGAGAACCGGGAGGGCGTTGAGAATATCGATGAGATCCTGCGGGTCGCAGACGGGATCATGGTGGCCCGTGGAGACATGGGTGTGGAGATCCCCTTTGAAGAGCTGCCGGAGATCCAAAAACGGCTGATCCAGAAGTGCTACGGGTCCGGCAAGATCGTGGTCACTGCCACTCAGATGCTGGAATCGATGATCAAAAATCCTCGGCCTACCCGTGCCGAGGCCACCGACGTTGCCAACGCCATCTTCGACGGTACCAGCTGCATCATGCTTTCCGGTGAGACCGCTGCCGGCAAGTACCCGGTGGAGGCGGTGGAGACCATGGTGCGGATCGCCGAGAAGGCGGAAGAAAGCATCGACTATGTGTGGCGGTTTAACAACCGGGAAAACGGAGACATCGCTTTCGATGTGACCAACGCCATTTCCCATGCCACCTGCGCCACGTCCCACGACTTGGGCGCCCGCGCCATCATCACCGTGACCAAAGCCGGCGGGACTGCCCGCCAGCTCTCCAAATTCCGTCCTCTGTCGCCCATTGTCGGTTGTACGGTGGATGAACAGGTCTGTCGCCAGCTGAACCTGTCTTGGGGCGTGTACCCGTTGGTCATTGGGGAGGAACGGGATACCGACGAGCTGTTTGAATCTGCGGTCAATGCGGCGGAAGCTGCGGGCATGGTGGACAGCGGCGACCTGGTGGTGATCACGGCAGGGATGCCGCTGGGAGTTTCCGGAACCACCAATATGATGAAGGTCCATGTGGTGGGCCATGTTTTGCTCACCGGTCAGGGTGTTACCGATAAGATGGTATCGGCCCGGCTGTGCGTCTGCAAAGACTTGGCGGAGGTCCCTGCTCTGTTCCACGACGGAGACATTTTGGTGGTCCCCGAGACTGACAATACCATTGTGGAATATTTGCGCCGCGCTTCCGGCATTATCGCTGAGAAAAAGGGCCTGACCTCTCACGCGGCTGTGGTGGGCCTGGCCATGGATAAGCCCGTTCTCACCGGCGCGGAAAACGCCACCTCCATCCTCAAGGGCGGTGCGGTCGTCAATTTGGACGCCAAGACAGGCCGTGTCTCTGCCTGCTGATCCATTTCAAACATCAAGAGCCTCCCCGAAAGGGGAGGCTCTGTTGTGTTGGACAAATATCGGGCGGTTATCTTCCCATGCGGTAGGTCCCGCCACCGGTATGATATTTAAAGGCGGTAATCTTTTCACTGGTCTGCTCCCGGGAATGTTCCCCGGATCTTTCGGCCTTTGCCGAGAGTCCCGCCATCACGGCCACGATGCCGACGACCAGAAGCCCTCCACATACGCAGGACAGAAAGACAGTCATTTTCAAATCTCCTTTCGTCAGGAAAAAACAGAGAAGAACCAAACTCGCGTTCTCCACGATTGATTATCATTTCGTACGAACTCGCCCAGAGCCGCAACATACACCGGCGGGCGATCCTGGGATACGGTCCATTGGGCTCTCCTCCTTTTGGCGAATTTCTAAAAAAGTATACAAACACCCACGCTACACTTATATTATATCTTATCCTATCAGGAAAGTCAATACCTGTTTGGCTTATGGACGAATTTTTTTCGCCTGGGCTCGTTCTCCCCGGAAAACGCACATCTGCCGCAAGGCAGTACCACCGCGTCCCTTCCGGTGGTGAGTCAGTGCTCTCTTCGAAAATCGAGGTTCTCTTGAAACGGTTTCCGTTTTGTGCTATCATTTTAGCGAAATCAAAGAGAGCAACTATTTGAAATTTGTGGAGGTGTCCCTATGGCTGAGGTTTTATTTTGCAAGTATGACCCAATGAAAGCAGAAGTTCTTTTGTCGAAAATGTTTTACATCCTTTCTACGAATATGGGTAAAATAGCGCCGACAGGGAACAGTTACGAGGAAGACATGGGAATATGGCTATCCTATATGACATCAGAGGAAATAATAGAGAAACAAATCCTTCTGATGTATGTTGGCGAAGCTTTAGTAGGATATTTTCAGTATCGTATTAGCGAAAACAAGGTGCTGATTGAAGAAGTCGAAATTGCACCAGAGTATCAGCGGACACTCCTTTTTTATCGCTTTCTGAAATATGTCAGCAATATTATCCCGAAAAACATTGAGTATGCAGAGGCATATATCAATAAGCAGAATACGAACTCCCAACGGATTGCCCAAAAACTGGGGATGCGGATCGTGGGAGAAAATCCGAACGGACACAGTTTCCGGTATCGTGGAGAACTTTCTTCTTTCAAAAAAATCCTTCACTGATTTCCCGCACAAAAGCAACTCGCATTTTTCACGGTTATTACCTGTGAAGAGCCACCTAGATATTTAGCCAGTGGATGATACCATCTGGACGATGTACTCGAAACAAAAAGCAGACGAAAATGAACTGAACCAGTAAAAACGGACAGTAGACAAAAAGCCCCCTATGTAGGAAAATAACTACATAGGGGGTAAAGC
>CANRPD010000002.1 GCA_947632385.1 uncultured Clostridia bacterium
AAGCTCCACCACCTGGTGGACGACAAGATCCATGCCCGCTCCACCGGCCCGTACAGCCTGGTGACCCAGCAGCCCCTGGGCGGCAAGGCCCAGTTCGGCGGGCAGCGCTTTGGTGAGATGGAGGTGTGGGCCCTGGAGGCCTACGGCGCGGCGTACACCCTGCAGGAGATCCTGACGGTGAAGTCCGACGACGTGGTGGGCCGTGTGAAGACCTATGAGGCCATCGTCAAGGGGCAGAACATCCCCACGCCGGGCATTCCCGAGAGCTTCAAGGTGATGATCAAGGAGCTGCAGTCGTTGGGCCTGGACGTGAAGGTGATGGACCAGAACAACGAAGAAGTGGACCTGAAGCAGAACTTTGACGATGACGACGATCTGGGCATGGGCCGCTCCGATGCGGTGTTCGACGAGCCCGACGTGGCAGACAACCTGAGCGGATACAGCGTGGACGACGCCGAGGATGTGCTCTCCGACGGGGACGATGAGGAGTATGACGACTACGACGACGACGAGGAAGACGGCGAGGACGAGATCTTTGATCCCGACGAGGCCGAGGATGAAGACGAGAACTTTTAATCAAAGGCGGGAGGACAAATCTCATGGAATTTAACACCGTTGAATCGATCAAGATCGGCCTTGCGTCCCCTGACAAGATCCGCGAGTGGTCCTACGGCGAGGTGAAGAAGCCGGAGACCATCAATTACCGCACCCTGAAGCCCGAGCGGGACGGCCTGTTCTGCGAGCGCATCTTCGGGCCCACCAAGGACTGGGAGTGCCACTGCGGCAAGTACAAGCGGATCCGCTATAAGGGGAAGATCTGCGACCGGTGCGGCGTGGAGGTCACCCGGGCCAAGGTGCGCCGGGAGCGCATGGGGCATATCGAGTTGGCGGCCCCGGTGAGCCACATCTGGTATTTCAAGGGCATCCCGTCCCGCATGGGGCTGATCCTGGACATCTCCCCCCGGGTGCTGGAAAAGGTGCTGTACTTCGCGGCCTACATCGTCACCGACCCCGGCAACGTGCGGGAGCTGAGCAAGATGCAGACCCTTTCCGAGAAGGAATACCGGGATCTGAAGGAAAAGTATGAGGACGACTTCGAGGCCATGATGGGCGCCGAGGCCATCCAGAAGCTGCTCAAGGAGATCGACGTGGAGGCGCTTTCCGCCCAGCTGAAGGAAGAGCTGGAGAGCACCTCCGGACAGAAGCGCATGCGGCTGCTCAAGCGGCTGGAGGTGGTGGAATCCTTCCGCATCTCCGGCAACCGGCCCGAGTGGATGATCCTGGACGTGGTGCCGGTGATCCCGCCGGACATCCGGCCCATGGTGCAGCTGGACGGCGGCCGGTTCGCCACCAGCGACCTCAACGACCTGTACCGCCGGGTCATCAACCGGAACAACCGCCTGAAGCGCCTGCTGGAGCTGGGCGCGCCGGATATCATCGTGCGCAACGAGAAGCGGATGCTGCAGGAGGCCGTGGACGCCCTCATCGACAACGGCCGCCGGGGCCGCCCCGTGACGGGCCCCAACAACCGGCCGCTCAAGTCCCTGTCCGACATGCTCAAGGGTAAGCAGGGCCGGTTCCGGCAGAACCTGCTGGGCAAGCGCGTGGACTACTCCGGGCGTTCCGTCATCGTGGTGGGGCCGGAGCTGAAGATGTATCAGTGCGGCCTGCCCAAGGAAATGGCCCTGGAGCTGTTCAAGCCCTTTGTCATGAAGCGCCTGGTGGAGACCGGCGCGGTGGGGAACATCAAGGCGGCCAGAAAGTCCGTGGAGCGCAGCCGCCCCGAGGTGTGGGACGCGCTGGAAGTGGTCATCAAGGACCACCCGGTGCTGTTGAACCGGGCGCCGACCCTGCACCGACTGAGCATCCAGGCCTTTGAGCCCGTACTGGTGGAAGGCCGGGCCATGAAGCTGCATCCCCTGATGTGTACCGCCTACAACGCGGACTTTGACGGCGACCAGATGGCCGTGCATGTGCCCCTGTCCGCTGAGGCCCAGGCAGAGGCCCGGTTCCTGATGCTGGCTGCCAACAACCTGCTGAAGCCCTCCGACGGGCGGCCCGTGACGGTGCCTACCCAGGACATGGTGCTGGGCAGCTATTACCTGACGCTGGAAAAGGAAGGCGAGCCCGGCGAGGGCCGCGTCTTCAAGGATATGGACGAGGCCTTGATGGCCTATGACGCCAAGATCGTGGGGCTGCATGCCAAGATCCGGGTGCGGCGCACCGTGGAGTTCAACGGCGAGCGCATCTCCGGCCTGGTGGACACCACCGTGGGCAGGATGATCTTCAACCGGCCCGTGCCCCAGGATCTGGGCTATGTGGACCGCTCCACCCGGGAGGGCGCCTTGCAGTTCGAGGTGAGCTTTTTGGTCAGCGGCAAGAAGCTGGGGGAGATCATCGCCCAGTGCATCAAGGTCCACGGCACCGAGCGCACCGCCGAGGTGCTGGACGACATCAAGTCCCAGGGGTACAAGTACTCCACCATCAGCGGCATCACCGTGGCCCTGTGCGACGCCACCACGCCGCCGGAGAAGCCCGAGCTGCTGAAAGCCGCCGCCCGGGAGATCGATACCATCACCGACGAGTTCAACCAGGGCTTCCTGTCTGAGAGCGAGCGCTACCGCGCCGTGCTGGACACCTGGGAGAAGTGCACCAACGACGTCACCGCCGCCCTGCAGCAGCACCTGGACCGGTACAATCCCATCTACATGATGGCTGATTCCGGGGCCCGCGGCAGCATCAGTCAGATCCGCCAGCTGGCGGGTATGCGCGGCCTGATCGCCAACACCTCCGGCAAGACCATTGAGATCCCCATTCGGGCCAACTACCGCGAGGGCCTGAACGTGCTGGAGTACTTCATTTCTTCCCGAGGCGCCCGGAAGGGCCTGACCGACACCGCCCTGCGGACCGCCGACTCGGGGTATCTGACCCGCCGGCTGGTGGATGTTTCCCAGGAGGTCATTATCCGGGAGGAGGACTGCGGCACAACCGAGGGCCTGGAGGTCTTCGCCATCAATGCGGGGCCGGAGTCCATCGAGACGCTGAAGGAACGCCTGGTGGGCCGGTATCTGGTGGAGGATTTCACCGACGAGAACGGCCGGGTGCTGGTCTCCAAGGACCAGATGATGAACGACCACGACGCCGACCTGATCGTGGAGAGCGGCGCTGAGCGGGTCAAGATCCGGTCGGTGCTCCACTGCCGGGCCAAGAACGGCGTCTGCCGCAAGTGCTACGGCGCGTCTCTGGCCAACGGCCAGCCCGTGCAGGTGGGCGAAGCGGTGGGCATCATCGCGGCCCAGTCCATCGGCGAGCCGGGCACCCAGCTGACCATGCGGACCTTCCACACCGGCGGCGTGGCCAGTGCGGAGGACATCACCCAGGGTCTGCCCCGTATCGACGAGCTCTTCGAGGGCCGCAAGCCCAAGCACGTGGCCATCATCAATGAGGTGGACGGCAAGGTGACCTTTGAGGAGATCAAGAAGAACCGCCACGTGGTGGTCACCAACGACGAGACCGGGGAATCCAAGTCCTATCTCATCCCCTTCGGCTCCCGCCTCACCGTGGAGGAGGGCCAGTATATCAAGCGGGGCCACCGCCTCACCGAAGGTTCCGTGAACCCCCACGACCTGCTGACCATCAGCGGCACGGAAGAGGTGCAGAACTACCTGATCTCCGAAGTGCAGCGGGTGTACCGGATGCAGGGCGTGGACATCAACGACAAGCACATCGAGATCATCGTGCGGCAGATGCTGCGAAAGGTCCGGGTGGACGATCCGGGCGACTCCGAGCTGATGCTGGGAGCTCTGGTGGACAAGAACGAGGTCCTCACCGCCAACGAGAAGGTCCGGGAGCGGATGGAAGCGGGGGAGACCGACCTGCGGGAGGCGACCTATACGCCCATCCTGCTGGGTATCACCAAGGCGTCCCTGGCCACCGATTCCTTCCTGTCTGCGGCCTCCTTCCAGGAGACCACCCGGGTGCTCACCGATGCGGCCATCAAGGGCAAGACCGACTCCCTGATGGGGCTGAAGGAGAACGTGATCATCGGCAAGCTGGTGCCCGCCGGGACCGGGATGAAGTGCTACAGCGAGGTGGACATCGAGCCCATCGACAGCCCGGTTGAGGGAGCGGATCTCCCCCTGGGCGCCGGGAGCGGCGACGAGCTGTCCCTGCCCGCTGTGTGAGGTTCCTTCGGAACAGGAAAACAGACCGGGTATTGACAAACCCGCAGGACCGATGGTATAATAATTGACTGGCGGTTTCGGGGCCCAAATGGGCCCCAAAGGCCGCATAGACCGGTGAAAAGGCGGGCAGACTGGTGCTGCTGCCTTCACATACAACCTTTGAGGAAGGAGGAAACGTATGCCTACTTTTAACCAGCTCGTCCACAATGGACGGTCTACCGCGGAGAAGAAGAGCAAGTCCCCGGCGCTTTTGAAGGGTTGGAACTCCAAGAAGCGCGTGGCCATTGATCAGGACTCTCCCCAGAAGCGCGGTGTGTGCACCACGGTGAAGACCCTGACCCCCAAGAAGCCCAATTCGGCGCTGCGCAAGGTGGCCAGAGTCCGGCTCTCCAACGGCATTGAGGTCACCGCCTATATCCCCGGCGTGGGCCACAACCTGCAGGAGCACAGCGTGGTGATGGTGCGCGGCGGCCGTGTGCGCGACCTGCCCGGTACCCGGTACCACATCATCCGCGGCACGCTGGACAGCCAGGGCGTCGCCAAGCGTATGCAGGCCCGCTCTAAGTATGGCGCCAAGCGTCCCAAGGCCGGCAAGAAGTGATCTTGCGGTCCATTTGCACGAAACAGTGGCTGCCCGCCTGAAAGACGGCGGAAGGCGTTTTGATAGATCCCCGGGCAGACTGCCCGGAGAGGATCGGAGAACCGCCTTGGCCAGCGGGAGCGGACAGGCTCCCGAGTACCGATGATATCATTCTATGAAGGAGGGAAGAGTATGCCAAGAAGAGGCAATATTGCAAAACGCGATGTTTTGCCCGATCCTCTGTATAACTCCAAGCTCGTCACCCGTCTGGTAAACAGCGTGATGCTCGACGGCAAGAAGGGCGTTGCCCAGAAGATCGTGTACGGTGCATTCGGCATCGTGCAGGAGAAGACCGGCAAAGAGCCCCTGGAGGTCTTTGAGCAGGCCATGGAGAACGTGATGCCCAGTCTCGAGGTCAAGGCCCGCCGTGTCGGCGGTTCCACCTATCAGGTACCCATGGAGGTACGCCCCGAGCGCCGGCAGACCCTGGGTCTGCGGTGGATCACCGGCTTTGCCAGACAGCGCTCCGAACGCACCATGCAGGAAAGATTGGCCGGCGAGATCCTCGATGCGTCCAACGGTGTGGGCGGCGCCGCGAAGCGACGCGAGGATACGCACAAGATGGCTGAGGCCAACCGGGCATTTGCCCATTACAGATGGTAAGTGTGCAGTTAGGAGGATTAAATGGCACGCCAGGTTCCACTCGAACAAACCCGTAACATCGGCATCATGGCCCATATTGATGCCGGCAAGACAACAACGACCGAACGAATCCTGTATTATACAGGCGTCAACTACAAGCTGGGCGAGGTCCATGAGGGCGCAGCCACCATGGACTGGATGGCCCAGGAGCAGGAGCGCGGCATCACCATCACCAGCGCCGCGACCACCTGCTATTGGCCGGACCATTACGGCCGGCAGAACCGGATCAACATCATCGACACCCCCGGCCACGTGGACTTTACCGTGGAGGTGGAGCGCTCCCTGCGTGTTCTGGACGGCTCCGTGACGGTGTTCTGCGCCAAGGGCGGCGTGGAGCCTCAGTCCGAGACCGTTTGGCGGCAGGCCGAGGAGTACAAGGTGCCCCGCATGGCCTACGTCAACAAGATGGACATCATGGGCGCGGACTTCTACCGTGTGGTGCAGATGATGAAGGACCGGCTCAAGTGCAACGCGGTCCCCATCCAGTTGCCCATCGGTGCGGAAGACACCTTCAAGGGCATCATCGATCTGGTGGAGATGAAGGCCTATGTCTACTACGACGATCTGGGCAAGGACATCCGCCAGGAGGAGATCCCCGCGGATATGCTGGAGAAGGCCGAGCAGTACCACACCGAGATGGTGGAGCATGTCGCAGAGCTGGACGACGACCTGATGGACAAATACCTCTCCGGTGAAGAGCTCACCGTTGAGGAGATCAAGGCCTGCATCCGCAAGTCCACCATCGCCAACCACATGGTCCCTGTGGTCTGCGGCACTTCCTACCGCAACAAGGGCGTTCAGAAGCTGCTGGACGCGATTGTGGATTATATGCCCTCTCCCGTGGATGTGCCCGCCATCAAGGGCACCAACCCCGAGACCGGCGAGGACGAGGTGCGGCATTCCTCCGACGAGGAGCCGTTCTCTGCGCTGGCATTCAAGATCGCCACGGACCCCTATGTAGGCAAGCTGTGCTTCTTCCGCGTCTATTCCGGCAACCTGGAGGCGGGTTCCACCGTCTATAACTCCGTGAAGGACCAGGACGAGCGCATGGGCCGGATCCTGCAGATGCACGCAAACGACCGGAAGGACATCGACCACGTGTATGCAGGCGACATCGCCGCTGCGGTGGGCCTGAAGAACACCACCACCGGCGACACCCTGTGCGACGAAAAGCACCCCGTCATCCTGGAGTCCATGGAGTTCCCGGACCCGGTCATCCGTGTGGCCATCGAGCCCAAGACCAAGGCCGGCCAGGAGAAGATGGGCATCGCCCTCTCCAAGCTGGCGGAGGAAGACCCCACCTTCAAGGCGTATACCGATGAGGAGACGGGCCAGACCATCATCGCCGGCATGGGCGAGCTGCATTTGGAGATCATCGTGGACCGTCTGCTGCGTGAATTCAAGGTGGAGGCCAACGTGGGCAAGCCCCAGGTGGCCTATAAGGAGACCATCCGCAAGAACGCCGACGTGGACACCAAGTATGCCCGGCAGTCCGGCGGTAAGGGCCAGTACGGTCACGTCAAGATCCGCATCGAGCCCAATCCCGGCAAGGGCTATGAGTTCGTCAATGCGGTGGTGGGCGGCGCCATCCCCAAGGAGTATATCCCCGCCGTGGATCAGGGCATCCAGGGCGCCATGCAGTCCGGCGTGCTGGCCGGCTACAATGTGGTGGATGTGAAGGTCACCCTGTACGACGGCTCCTACCACGAGGTGGACTCCTCTGAAATGGCCTTTAAGATCGCCGGTTCCATGGCTTTTAAGGAGGCCATGCGCAAGGCGGATCCCGTGCTGATGGAGCCCATCATGAAGGTCACGGTCATCACCCCGGAAGAGTACATGGGCGATGTCATCGGCGACCTGAATGCCCGCCGGGGCATGATCCTGGGCATGGACGCCATTCCCGGCGCCCAGCAGATCAACTCGGAGGTGCCGCTGTCCGACATGTTCGGATATGCCACCGATATGCGCTCCAAGACCCAGGGCCGCGGCCAGTACACCATGGAGCCCGCGCACTATTCCGAGGTGCCCAAGAATATTTCCGAGGGCATCATCACCCAGCGGGGGAAAAAGTCCGAATAAAATCCAAAATGTTCTTGATTTTTCTGCGCGTTGTTGGTACAATGAAGCGTAGGAAAGCCGGAATAATCATGACCTAAATCATAAGGAGGCAATTCCAATGGCAAAGCAAAAGTTTGAAAGAACCAAGCCCCATGTAAACATTGGCACCATCGGTCACGTCGACCACGGCAAGACCACCCTGACCGCTGCGATCACCAAGGTCCTGGCCTTCTCCGGCAAGGCGAAGTACGAGGCCTATGACATGATCGATAAGGCTCCCGAGGAGCGCGAGCGCGGCATCACCATCAACACCGCCCACGTGGAATATGAGACCGACAACCGTCACTATGCCCACGTTGACTGCCCCGGCCACGCTGACTATGTGAAGAACATGATCACCGGCGCTGCGCAGATGGACGGTGCCATCCTGGTGGTTTCCGCTGCTGACGGCCCCATGCCCCAGACCCGTGAGCACATCCTGCTGGCCCGCCAGGTGGGCGTGCCCAGCATCGTGGTGTATATGAACAAGGTCGACCAGGTGGACGACGAAGAGCTGCTGGATCTGGTCGAGATGGAGATCCGTGAGCTGCTCAGCGAGTACGAGTTCCCGGGCGACGATATCCCTGTGATCCGCGGCTCCGCTCTGCAGGCGCTGGAGTCCACCTCCACCGATGCCTCTGCCCCCGAGTATGCTTCCATCCTGGAGCTCATGGAGGCTGTGGACAGCTATATCCCCACCCCCGAGCGCAACGAGAACCTGCCCTTCCTGATGCCCGTTGAGGACGTGTTCACCATCACCGGCCGCGGCACGGTGGCGACTGGCCGTGTGGAGCGTGGCGTGCTGAAGATGAGCGAAGAAGTGGAGATCATCGGCCTGACCGAGGAGCGCCGCAAGACCGTCGTTACCGGCATCGAGATGTTCCGCAAGCTGCTGGACTACGCCGAGGCTGGCGACAACATCGGTGTCCTGCTCCGTGGCGTGCAGCGTACCGAGATCGAGCGCGGCCAGGTCCTGGCCAAGCCCGGCACCATTCATCCCCACACCAAGTTCAAGGGCCAGGTCTACGTCCTGACCAAGGATGAAGGCGGCCGTCATACCCCCTTCTTCAACAACTACCGTCCTCAGTTCTATTTCCGTACCACCGACGTGACCGGTGTCATCTCCCTGCCCGAGGGCACTGAGATGTGCATGCCCGGCGACAACGTGGTCATGGACGTTGAGCTGATCACCCCCATCGCCATCGAGGAAGGCCTCCGCTTCGCTATCCGTGAAGGCGGCCGTACCGTTGGTTCCGGTGTTGTCACCGCCATCAATTCCTGATCTTGCTGTTTAGAGGACCGCGCCGCGCTTTGCGGCGTGGTTTTTCTGTTCTCGGGGTTGACAAAGGTGCTCCCGGCGGCTATAATAGGTGGGTCAAACAGAATAGGCGCCGGAAACGGCGCGACACCCTTATCGAGAGTGGCGGAGGGACAGGCCCTGTGATGCCCGGCAACCTGTGGCGAAAGCCGTAAGGTGCCAATTCCTGCGGTGCAAACCGGAAGATGAGGCTTTTGGGGCTCTCATTTTCGCGAGAGCCCTTTTTTGCGTCTACTTTTCACCAGGCGGCAAGGGGAGTATTGAAAAAAGTGAGGAAGGATTGTATGAAACTGTTTACCAGTGAATCGGTGACTGAAGGCCACCCCGACAAGGTGTGCGACCAGATCTCCGACGCCATCCTGGACGCGGTGCTGGCCCAGGACCCCATGGCCCACGTGGCCTGCGAGACCACTGCCACCACGGGGCTCATCCATGTGATGGGGGAAATGACCACCTCCTGCTGGGTGGATGTGACCGCCATCGTGCGGCAGGTGATCAAGGAGATCGGGTACGACGGCCCGGACAAGGGCTTTAACGGCGACACCTGCGGGGTCCTCACCTCCATCGACGCCCAGAGCCCGGATATCGCCATGGGGGTGGATCAATCCCTGGAGGCCCGTGCCGGCGATGCGGACGAGCTTTCCCGGCTGGGCGCCGGGGACCAGGGCATGATGTTCGGCTTTGCCTGCGACGAGACCGAGGAGCTGATGCCCTTGTCCCTGTCCCTGTCCCACCGGCTGGCCAAGCGCCTGGCCCAGGTCCGCAAAGACGGGACGCTGCCCTTCCTGCGGCCGGACGGCAAGGTGATGGTCACCGTCCAGTACGGTGACGACGGCGAGATCCAGCGCATCGAGGCCATCGTGGTCTCCACCCAGCACAGCGAGGACACCCCGCTGGAGGCCCTCAAGCAGGCCGTGATGGAGCAGGTGATCCGGCCGGTGGTCCCGGCCCGCCTGGTGGACGCCGACACCAAGATCTACATCAACCCCACGGGGCGGTTCGTCATTGGTGGGCCAGCAGGGGATTCCGGTCTGACCGGGCGGAAGATCATCGTGGATACCTACGGCGGCTGGGGCCGTCATGGGGGCGGGGCCTTCTCCGGAAAGGATCCCACCAAGGTGGACCGTTCCGCGGCCTACGCCGCCCGTTGGGTGGCCAAGAACATCGTGGCGGCAGGGCTCGCCAGACGGTGCGAGATCGAGATCGCCTATGCCATCGGAAAGGCACGTCCTGTTTCCGTCCGGGTGGATACCTTCGGAACGGGGCAGGTCTCGGAAACGGTCCTGACGCAGGCCGTGGAACAGGTCTTTGACCTGCGCCCCGGGGCCATCATTCGGGACCTGGACCTGCGCCGGCCCATCTACCGGCAGCTGGCCGCCTACGGCCATATGGGCCGGGAGGACCTGAACGCGCCGTGGGAGCGCCGGGACCGCGTGGAACCCCTGCAAAAAGCCGTGGAAGCCCTCCGCTGACAAGCTGCAGGGACCCTGCCCCCTGCATAGAATGAGGCAGTGGGGGTGAGGGAGATGAACGATTTTTTGATCGGTGCCGGCGCTGCGGTGCTGATCCTGCTGGGCGTCGAGCTGTTTCGGCGCTGGAGCGGGCATTTCTGGGGCAGCGGCGGGGGAGACCCCTTGCGGCTGGTGGTGCGGCCGGAGGGTCCGGCTGCCTGCGAAGCCGCGGTGCGGTCCGTGCTGGCCCGGGCCCGGTGGCTGGAGACCCCCTGGGAGCTCTGGTGCGTCCTCCAAGAGGACGACCTGCCCTCCTGGGAGATCGCCCGGCGGCTGGCTGCCGATTTCCCCACCGTCCGGCCGGTGGGGGAGGCCCAGCTCATGGAGCTCTTGCGGAAATGATCGGGAAAGGAGAGGGACCTGTGGCGGAAAACGGGCTATTGGAGTTGACCGGAACGGTGGAACACGTGGTGTACCACAACGACAAAAATCAATATACCGTGCTGGAGCTGGCCGCGGGGGACGAGACCGTCACGGTGGTGGGCGGGTTCCCCTTCGTCAGCGAAGGGGAAGAGCTGACCGTCTTCGGCACGTGGACCAGCCACCCCTCTTTTGGGGACCAGTTCAAGGCCGAGGCCTTCGAGCGCGCCCGCCCCGCCACCACCTCCGCCATGCTGAAGTACCTGTCCTCCGGCGCGGTGAAGGGCATCGGGCCGGCCATGGCCCGGCGCATCATCGAAGCCTTCGGCGCCCACGCCCTCACCGTTATCGAGGAGGACCCGGACCGTCTGGCCCAGATCAAGGGAATCTCCCTGGAAAAGGCCCGCCAGCTCAGCGAGGAGCTCAAGCGCGTGTACGGCATCCGGGAGCTGATGGCGTTTTTGGGGGCCTATGGGGTCCGGCCGGAGGAGACGGTGCTGGTGTGGAAGGCCTTCGGGCCGGATTCCATCGCCCAGATCCAGCGGGACCCCTATATCCTCTGCGGCGAGGGGCTGGATGTCAGCTTTCAGATCGCCGACGCCATCGCCGAATCCATGGAGACCCCGGCCGACGACCTGAACCGTGTCCGGGCGGGGATCCTCTACGTCCTGCGGCACAACCTGAACAACGGCCACACCTGCCTGCCTGCGGACAAGCTCCTGCCCGCCGCCGCCCGGATGCTGGGCGTTGCCCCGGAGGTGACGGCAGACGGCCTGTACGGGCTGCTGGAGTCCCTGCAGGTGGTATCGGAGGAATTCACCGGCCGGCAGTTTCTGTTCCTCCGGGAGCAGCATGCCGGCGAGACCTACATCGCCGCCCGGATGCAGGCTCTGCTGCACAACGCGCCCAAGCCCGTTGCCGGGGCGGCCCAGGCCCTGGAGGCCCTGGAAGCCCAGTGGGGGATCCGGTACGCCGACAAGCAGAAGGAGGCCATCCTGGCGGCACTGGAGCAGGGCGTGCTCATCCTGACCGGCGGGCCGGGCACCGGCAAGACCACCACCCTGAATGCCATCATCCGGCTGCTCAAGCGCGCGGGGGAACAGGTCCTCCTGGCGGCCCCCACCGGGCGGGCGGCCAAGCGCATGAGCGAGGTCACCGGGGAGGAGGCCAAGACCCTCCACCGCCTGCTGCAGGTGGACTGGGACGAGCTGGATCAGCCGGTCTTCACCCGCAACGAGCGCAATCCCCTGGACTGCGACTGCCTGGTGGTGGACGAGGTCTCCATGGTGGACGCTTACGTGTTCGAGAGCCTGCTGCGGGCCCTGCCCCTTTCCTGCCGGCTGATCCTGGTGGGGGACAGCGACCAGCTGCCCTCGGTGGGGGCGGGCAACGTGCTGGGGGATCTCATCGGCGCGGGGCTGTTCCCCACGGTCCAGCTCAAGGAGATCTTCCGCCAGGCCATGGAGAGCCTCATCGTCCTCAGCGCTCACCGGGTGGTGGAGGGCCAAATGCCCGATCTGCGCCGCCGGGACAGCGATTTCTTCTTTCTCCCCTGCGGGGATCCCCGGCAGGCCCAGGACCTGGTGGTGGACCTGGCCTCCCGGCGTCTGCCCAAAAGCTACGGGTTTTCCCCCGTGGCGGATATCCAGGTGCTCTGCCCCGGCAGAAAGGGGGAGATGGGCACCGTGGAGCTCAACAAGCGCCTGCGGGAGGCGATCAATCCCCCCGTCCAGGGAAAGCCGGAGGTCAAGCTGGGCGGGGAGATCTTCCGGGTGGGGGATAAGGTCATGCAGGTGCGCAACGACTATGACCTGGCCTGGTCCCGGGAGGACGGCACCGGCGGCGAGGGCATCTTCAACGGGGACATGGGCGTGGTCACCCACATCGACCGGCCTGGGGCCGTGCTCCATGTGCGCATCGACGACAAGCTGGTGCTCTACGATTTTGAACGGGCCCAAAACGAGCTGGAGCCGGCCTATGCGGTCACCGTGCACAAGAGCCAGGGCAACGAGTTCCCGGCGGTGATCCTTCCGGTGCTGCGCACCCCCGCCCAGTTGTGCTATCGGAACCTCCTGTATACCGGGATCACCCGGGCCCGGCAGCTGCTGATCCTGGTGGGGGAGCGGGACACCCTGGCCGCCATGATCGAAAATGACCGCAAGACCCGCCGTTACACCGGCCTGGGCAAGCTCCTGCTCCGGGCGGAGAAGGACGGGCTCGTTTAACGCCTCTTGAGACAGCGCCCCAGGCCTTCGTGCGGCTACAGCTCTTTCGACATGGCGTACAGGTCCTGAAACTCGCCCCGGGGGTTTTTCCAGCGCTTGGGCAAGCGGCCGTCCACCTGAAAGCCCAGCCCCAGGTACAACCCCAGGCCCCGCAGGTTGTCGGTGTCGGTCAACAGCTCCATGATCTCCACCCCCTGGGCTTTGGCCCACGTCATGCCGATCTCCATCATGCGGCGTCCCAGCCCCATGCCCCAGCGATCCTTCGCCACGCAGATGGAGATGTCTCCCAGGTGCCGCACCCGGGCCTTTCGGGTGGCAAAGCTCACGGAGCAGCAGCCCACCAGCTCCCCGTCCTCGGTCCAGGCCAGGAGATAGAGAGTGCCTGCGTCCTCCGCCGTGCTGTCCAGATACGCGGCCTCGTCCTCGGCACCGAACTGCTGGGCGTATTCTCCGGGCAGCCAGGTGCCGTGTTCGGTCTCCAGCGCGGTGCGCTCGATAAAGTCGATCTCCTTTTGGGCGTCCTCGCCCCGGGCGTTGCGCAGCAGGAACCGCTGCCCCTGCGCCGTGTATTCTCCTTGATAGATCGCCATACGCTTTACCTCCCACTGGATTCCAGCATGAGCAGGGACATCCGTCGATCCTGCTTGCCAGAACGCGCGTTTTGGGTGTTGAAAATCCCGAAAGAATGTGGTATACTACACTTGTACAAGTATCTCTATGATGAAACTCGGTGAAAAGGGGGGAGAACATGATCGGCACGGATCTGGCCATCGACCTGGGCACATCCAGCATCAAGGTCTATATGGAGGGCAAAGGCATCGTTTTGAACGAGCCTTCCATCCTCGCGGTGGACAACCTGACGGATGAGGTGCTGGCCGTGGGCTCCGCCGCCTATGAGATGCTGGGCCGAACGTCCAGCCGCATCACCGTGGCGCGGCCCCTGGCCAATGGGGTGATCTCCGACCTGACCCTGGCGGAACACCTGATCAGCTACTATCTGCGGCAGCTCAACGCCTCCCGGCTCTTTACGCCCCGGGTGGTGGTCAGCGTTCCCTGCGGCCTCACCGAGGTGGAGCGCCGGGCCGTGGTGGATGCCATCGGGTCGGCCGGGGTGCGCAAGGTCTGCCTCATCGAGGAACCCGTGGCCGCCGCCATCGGCGCCGGGGTGGACATCGGCGTGCCCCACGGCACCATGATCGTGGACGTAGGCCAGGGCACCACCGACATGGCGGTGATCTCCCTCAACGGCATCGCCATCGCCAATTCCATCCACATCGCCGGGGACGACTTCAACGATTCCATCGTCAAGTACGTCCGCAGAAAGTTCAACCTGGTCATCGGGGACCGCATGGCGGAGGACGCCAAGATCGCCATCGGCTGCGCCTATCCCAAAAAGAAGCTGGAGTCCTTCGTCCTCAAGGGCCGCAACAGCGTCACCGGCCTGCCCACCACCACCTCCATGGATTCCGACGAGATGCTGGAGGCCCTGATCGAACCGGCCATCTCCATCATCAAGACCGTCCAGGAGACCCTGGAGGAGACCCCGCCGGAGCTCTTGGCGGACATCTTCACCGACGGCATCTACCTCACCGGCGGTTCCGCCAATCTGTACGGGCTCTCCACGCTGCTCTCCAAAAAGACCAAGGTCCCGGTGATCACCATGGAGAATCCCCAGGACTGCGTGGTCCTGGGCGCGGGAAAGGCCATCCGGTACATCGACCAGATCGGTTCCCGCACTGACGGCCACATCAATCCCCTGGTGGCATACAACTGATCTTGCACAGCTTTTCCGGACAGGCACGCTTGCGGGCGCGCCTGTCTTTTTGCGCTGCTTACAGCATCGCGGGCAGCACCAGCACTGCGGCCAGCACCACCTGGTGCGCCAGATAGATCCCCAGGCTGTGCCGGCCCAGGAGGCTCAGCACCGGCACGTCCGGGGTCAGCGCCTCCCGCACCCTGGGGCGGTCCGCCAGGGCCCAGAGGAAATATCCCGCCAGGAACAGGAACACCCAGGGCACCAGCGGGAAATAGTCGCTGGAGACGAACCCCGGCCCGGGAAAGCCCAGCACCGCCAGCCCGTCCCACCGGTACAGCCCCGCCGGCAGCCGCACTGCCACCCAGCCTTCAAAGCCCAGATACCCCTGGGGAACGCCCCGCAGCAGGAAAAAGGCCCCCAGCACCGCAAAAAGGCCCAGTTCCGCCGGGATCCGATCCAGCAGGGGCCGCAGCCCGGCGGTGAGCAGCGCCCCCAGCCCCAGCAGCGTCAGCACCCCGTACTGGATGAGCTCCGAGGGCATCACCACCCAGGTGACCAGCGTCACCAGCGCCCCGCAGGCCAGCAGCAGGGCCCCGTGCCGCCCCGGCCGCCGGGAAAAGTGCTGGCACGCGCCGGAGAGCAGGATGAACGTCCAGCAGATGCTCTGCTGCCAGACGTACCCCGGCAGGCCCCGATACCACGCCGCCTCCACGCGCCCGGTGATGTACACCAGGTCGTACAGCCCGTGATAGGCCACCATGCTCACCAGGCAGGCGCCCCGCAGGGCGTCCAGCAGGCCCAGGCGCCCGTTGGCCCGGCTCAATAGCCCATCACCCCGCGCAGGGACTCGTCATCCCGCACCCAGTCCTCCACGTCCAGCACCCGGTACCGGTCCGCGTCATCCCGGATGATCACCTGTGCAATGCCCGCGTTGATGATCAGCCGCTTGCACATGGAGCAGCTCATGGCGTTTTCGATGTACTTCCCCGTGGAGACCTCTCGCCCCACCAGGTACAGCGTGGCGCCGATCATATCCCGCCGGGACGCGGAGATGATGGCGTTTGCCTCTGCATGGACGCTGCGGCACAGCTCATACCGCTCTCCCCGGGGTATGCTCAGCTTCTCCCGCAGGCAATAGCCCAGGTCGGAGCAGTTGGCCCGGCCCCGGGGCGCGCCCACATACCCCGTGGAGATCACCTCGTCGTCCTTGACGATCACCGCCCCGTAGTGCCGGCGCAGGCAGGTGCACCGCTGGGCCACCGTCTCCGCCAGATCCAGATAGTAGTTGGTCTTGTCCCGCCGTTCTAAGGTCGCCATGTGTCTTCCTCCTTTGTCAGGTCCCTCCCCTCATTATACCCCACCTCCGTGCCCCGTGCAAGTTCTTTTGCCGTCTTTACATTTCCCGGGGAAAATGCTACAATGGTTCTGCCCATCCGGGCGAAAGGAGGCATGGACCGTGGGCGGCGTTTTGGCGTTTTTGTTTTTCGGCGCGTTCCAGCTCACCGGCGTCCTGCCCTCCCTGCGCCTCCACCGGGAGGAATCCCCCGGGGCCCGGCTGCTCCTGGGCTTTTCGGGCTGGGCCCACCTGGGCGCCCTGTTCGCGGCTCTGGCCCTGTGTCTGGCGGCCCTCATCGGTCCCTCTCCCCGGTTTCGGGGCCTGGGGGCCTCCCTGGGTCGGCACAAGGGGCTTTTGCTGCCGCTTTGCCTGTGGATCGCCTTTGCCTTCCTGGCCGGTCACTCCTTCCGGTATGAGTCTTCTGCCGTCTTCTCCAGCCAGGCCACCTACGGGGACATGTCCATGCACCTGTCCTTCATCACCAGCCTGGCCCGCCAGGGCACCTTTCCCCCCGAATACTCCCTGCTGCCCGGGGTGCGCCTGTGCTACCCCTTCCTGTCGGACAGCATTTCCAGCTCCCTGCTGCTGTGCGGGGCGTCCCTGCGGTTTGCCTATCTGCTGCCCATGCTCACGGCGGGGGCCCAGGTGTTTTTCGGCTTTTTCCTCCTGGCCCGGCGGGTCCTGGGCAGCGAGGGGAAGGCCGTGTTCAGCAGCCTCCTGTTTTTCCTCAACGGCGGCCTGGGGATTTTCTGGTTCCTGGGCAGCGGGGAGGACTTTTCCCGCATCTTCACCGGGTTTTACGAGACCCCCACCAACTACACCGCCGCCAACCTCCGCTGGGTCAACACGGTGGTGGACATGATGCTCCCCCAGCGGGCCACGCTGTTCGGCTGGGCGGTGCTGTTTCCCGCCCTCTATGTGCTCTACCGCGCCGTCTTTGAGGGCCGTTCCCGGCTCTTCTGGGTGGGCGGGGTGCTGGCCGGGCTGCTGCCCATGGTGCACACCCACTCCTTTTTGGCCCTTGCCCTCAGCTGCCTGGGGTGGCTGCTGGCGGGCTTTCTCCGGGGCTGGGGCGTCCGGGCGGTGAAGCTCCTCGTCGCTGCCTCTCTCCCCATCATGGCCCTGCTCCAGCCGCTGCTCCGCGCGCTGCGCGCCACCGAGTCCCCTCGCCTGATGGTCTTCGCCCTGTGCGTGCTGGGGGCCTTGACGGCTGCCGTCCTGGGGCTGGTGCTCCGGGCCGCCCGGCGCACCGGGCTGCGGCCCTGGCTCTCCACCTGGGGGGTCCTGCTGGGGGCGGCGGTGTGTCTGGCCCTGCCCCAGTTTTGCCTCTGGACCTTCCGCCAGGTGGGGCCCGGGTTCATCCGGGGCCACTTCGCCTGGGTGGTGGGGGAGGACGACTACCTCTGGTTCTACCTGAAAAACCTGGGCCTGGCGGGCATTTTGGCCCTGCTGGGGCTGCTCACCGCCCGCCGGGACACCTTGTGCAAGGTCCTGCCCGCCCTGCTCATCTGGTTCCTGGCGGAGTTCGTGGAATTCCAGCCCAACGACTACGTCAACAACAAGCTGCTGTATGTGGCCTTTGTCTTCCTCACCTTTGCCGCCGCGGAGTTTTCCGCCGCCCTGCTGGCCCGTCTGCGCCGGAAGACGGTGCGCTGCGCCCTGGCGGCGGGGGCGCTGGCGGTGCTCGTCAGTGCGGCCCTGCCCACCTGGGGCCGGGAGGCCGTGGCCTCCTACGAGCTCTTTGGTGAGGGTGCCCTCAACCTCTGCCGCTTTGTGGAGGACCGCCTGCCCGCCGGGGCGGTGTTCCTCACGGACATGCGCCACAACAACGAGCTGGCCGCCCTGGCGGGGCGCAGCGTGGTGTGCGGCTCCCCGGCCTATCTCTACTTCCACGGCCTGCCCTATTCCGCCCGGGAAAAGGACCTTCCCCGCATGTACGAGGACCCTGCCCACACCCGGGACCTGTTGGACCGGTACCACGTGTCCTACATCCTGGTCAGCGATTTCGAGCGCGCCTCCTACGCCGTGGACCAGCCGGCCCTGGACGCCCTCTACCCCCGGATCTACGACGACGGCAGCCGCGTGCTGTATCAAGTTTCCAAGGAGGCCCAGCCATGAGCAGACTTTCCGAGCCCGGCGCCGTCCGGGAGATCCTGGCCCGCCATGGCCTGCACCTCTCCAAGGCCCTGGGCCAGAACTTCCTCATCAACCCCACGGTGTGCCCCCGCATGGCGGCCCTGTGCGGGGCGGGCCCCCAGCTCCCCGTGCTGGAGGTCGGCCCCGGCCTGGGGGCGCTGACCTGGGAGCTGGCCCAGGTGGCCCAAAAGGTGGTCTCCGTGGAGCTGGACCGCCGCTTGTTCCCGGTGCTGGCCGAGACGTTATCCGGGCTTTCCAACGTGGAGCTGGTGGAGGGCGACATCCTAGCCCTGGACCTGCCTGCCCTGGTCCGGGAGCACTTGGACGGCGGGCCCTTCTGCGTCTGCGCCAACCTGCCCTACTACATCACCTCGCCCATCCTCATGAAGCTGCTGGAAACGCCCCTGCCCCTGCGCTCGGTGACGGTCCTGGTGCAGAAGGAGGCCGCCCAGCGGATCTGCGCCCCCCCGGGAGACCGGGCCTGCGGCGCGGTGAGCGCCAGCGTCTGGTACCACGCCCAGCCCAGTCTGCTGTTCCCCGTGGGCCGGGGCAGCTTCCTCCCGCCGCCCCAGGTGGATTCCGCCGTCCTCCGCCTGGAGATCCGCTCCGCCCCGCCGGTTTCCGTGGCGGATGAGGATGCCTTCTTCCGGCTGGTCCGGTCCGCCTTTGCCCAGCGGCGGAAGACCGCCGCCAATTCCATCGCCGCTGCGGGGCAGTACACCAAAGCCCAGGTGGAGGCCGTTTTGGCCCAGCTGGGCCTTCCCGCCGCCGTCCGGGCGGAGCGCCTCACCCTGGAGCAGCTGGCGGCCTTGAGCAACGGCCTGGCCGCCGGTCCGCGCCCCTGATTTTCCCCGAAAGGAAGGTTGTTTCATGAACGACACCGAACGGAGCACGTTTCGATTCCTGCTGTTTCTGGACGTCCTGGCCATCCTGGTGAGCATGGTGGCCGGGCCCCTGAGCTACACCGCCGTGTCCATCGGGGCCGCGGCCAGCGCGGTGATGCTCTCCCTGTGCCTGCTGGGCTACGGCCTCTGGGCCTGGCCCCGGCACTAGACCGTCCCTTGGGCGGGCTGCCTCCGGTGCGGGCGGCCCGCTTTTTTCTCAGCGGATCACCAGCACCAGGGCGGTGACGTCGTCCTCGTGGCCGTCGGCCCGGCGTTTCCGGGCCTCGTCGGTGAGCTGCTGGGCCAGCAGGTTGGGGTTCTCCGATTCGTCCCACCCGGCCACCGCGTCGCACAGCCACTCCACGCCCCCGGCCACCACGCCGTCGGACACCATCACCACCACGTCCCCGGCGTCCAGCATCCGCCCGGTCCTGGCGAATTCCACCCCGGGCATGATCCCCACCGGCACGCTGGAGGCCTCCACGGTCTCCACCCGCTTGCCCCGGCGCAGCACCGTGCAGGCCGCCCCGGCCTTGCAGAATTCCGCCTTCCCGGTGAACAGGTCCAGGCACAGCAGGTCCAGGGTGGAGAGGGACTCGTCCCCGGATTTGGCCATCAGCGCCTGGTTCACCGTCTGCAGCATGCTGTCAAAGCCGATGCCCGCCTTCAGCAGGCTCTCCGCCATGGCGCAGGTCATGGCCCCGTCCACGGCGGCCCGGCCCCCGGTGCCCATCCCGTCGGAGAGCAGGGCGATGAGCCGCCCGCTGCCGTCGTAGAACACCGTGGTGCTGTCCCCGCAGAAGGCCCCGCTCCGGGCGTTGTACTGGGCAAAGCCCCGGTCCACGTCCAGCACCGGCCGCTGGCACATCTGGATCCGGCAGTGGTCCTCCGTGGCGCTGAGGCACGGCGGGGAGAAGGTCCGCCCGCAGGCCAGGCTCACCTCCCGGGTGAACACCGCCCGGTTCAGCCGCCGCTGCCGTTCCCGGCGGATCTCCGCCTCCACGGTCATCCGCCCGAACCGGTCGATGCGGCAGCACACCTCCACCGGCAGCGCGCCGTTGTTCTCCAGCACCTCCTCCACCCGCCGGGCGGCCTCTTCGTCAAACTGCTGGTACAGGGAAAATTCCCCCGCCATCTCCTCCAGGATGCCCGCCGTGGTCTTCAGGTGCTCCTCCACGGCTTCCCGCACCTGGGCGGCCCGCAGCTCCGCCGCCTCCTTCATCCGGTGCCGGGCGTACTGGCGGTTCAGCGTCTGCAGCAGCTCCGGCCCCCGAGAGCACCGCTTCGCGAACCCTTCCGGCAGATCGCCCGCCTCCACCCGGCTCTTTTCCCGCAGCACCCGGCTGAGCCCCGTCAGGGCGTCCAGGGTCTCCTCCCGCTGTTTGCGCCAGCACACCGTGCGCATCCCGCAGCCGGAGCACACCGTTTCCGCCGCCCGGTCGAAGACGCTCTGCATGTCCGGGGCGCACACGTCCCCCAGCTTCTGGGAGATGGTGTCCACCGACTGGCTGACCCCCGCCAGGGCCTGGGCGGCGTACCGCAGCCGGAACACGATGTTGTCCCGCAGAGCCCCGCCGGAAAGGCTGTCCCGCCGGACCCCCAGCCACTGGGCCAGGCGGCGGCTGCCGGGAAGCACCATGTAGAGCACCGTGGCCGCCGCCACCTCCACCGCCCCGGTGAGGATCTGCCCCGAGCCCGAGCCCACCTGCAGCGAGGCCACCCCGTGGGCCAGGATGAATGCCACCGCCCCGGCGATCTTCCCCATGGGGGAGAACACCCCGGCCATCAGCCCGCCCAGGCCGTAGGCCCCGGAGAGATACGACAGCCCCGCGGTGGAGAGCCCCTCCACCGCCCCCGCCGCCACGCCGGCCACCGCCCCGCCGGAGATCCCCCCAACCCGGGCGCAGGTCAGCACCATCAGCACCAGCAGGATGCGCCCCAGGGACACCCCGCCCACCGTCCAGTCGGAGATGCTCAGGGCCAGCAGCCCCGCCGTCACCGCCCCGGCCGCCAGGTCTCCCGCCTCCAGGGACCCGGCGGCACGCTTTTTCCCGTCTCCCGTCCGCCCGGTGAGCAGCAGCGCGCTGCGCCGCAGAAAATACGCCGCCCCGCTGCCCAAAAACGATTCCGCCACGTACAGCGCCGCCGAGTAGTCCACCGCGCTGCCCAAAAACACCATGGTGAGGCCCGTGAGCAGCAGGGGGGCAAAGGCCACCCCCGGGGCGAACAGCGGGTGGTCCGCCACCGCTTTCAGCTCCGACAGGGCCCAGCGAATGGCCGCCACCGCCCCCAAGGCCGCCACATACCGCACCGAGATGTACACCGGAGACGGCAGCAGGTACCCCAGCACCGCCCCCAGCACCGCCGCCCACAGCCCGCCCCGGGGCACCGCGGCCGCCGCCGCCACCCCAAAGGGCGCATACCGGCCGAACACCAGCCCCCGGGCGCACAGCAGCCCCGCCACAAAACTCCCCAGCGCCGTCAGGGCCTTGCGGGCCTCCTGGGCCCGCAGGCACTCCGACAGGCGGTCGAAAAACTGCCTGATTTTTGTCCCTTCCATGAACGTACACCGCCTTTTGAAAATTATGGCAACCGAAAGCCGGCGCACTCCCGACATCTTCAGCCGCTTGGAACACAGTATAAACTGCCGGGAAAGCGGTTTTTGTCGCAGAAACACTGGATTTTTTTGACAAATGCCGGAGAAGCCCGTCCGTCTTTGCTGTGAAAAGCGGAAGGAGCGGGGAATCGCTCAAAAAAATTATGTAAAATATTTTATGGAAATCTGCCAGACGGCCCCCGACCCCCCGGACTTGACAATCCCCGCCGGAGGGGGTATAATGGCCCCAAGAGGAAAACCGATGACCGGGAGAAGTAGCCGATGTCCCGCTTGTGCAGCGAGCCGCCGAGGGTGCAAGGGCGGCAGCCGGGCGCGGTGAGTGGGCCCGGGAGGGTCCTCCCCAAAGGCGGTCCGCCGCTCGGTAGGGAGGGACGTTTCTCCGCGTTAAGGAGCCGAAAGCGGGTCGCGCCGGGCGCGGCCAAATTGGGTGGCACCGCAGGGAAACCTGTCCCTTGTTCCAAGGGGCGAGTCTTTGTTTTTTTGCAGAAAGGAGTTCGACCATGGAATACCGATTTTCTCAGCGGGTGCTGGGGCTCAAACCCTCGGCCATCCGGGAGATCCTGAAAAATTCCTCCGCCCCGGGGATGATCCCCCTGTCTGCCGGGAACCCCGCCCCGGACGCCTTCCCCTATCGGGAGATCCTGGACCTCACCACCGAGCTGCTGTCCCAGACGCCCGTGGACGCCCTGCAGTACGGCGCCACGGAGGGCTACGGCCCCCTGCGGGAGCACCTGGCGGCCTATCTCCGGGAGCAGCACGGCGTGGGGGGCGACGGGGACGACGTGCTCATCACCAGCGGGGCCCAGCAGGTGATGGACCTGCTGACCAAGTCCCTGCTGGATGAGGGGGACACCGTGCTGTGCGAATCCCCCAGCTTCGTGGGGTCCCTCAACACCTTCCGGTCCTACCGGGCCCGGCTGCGGGGGGTGCCCATGGAGGCCGACGGCATCGACGTCCGTGCCTTGGAGGCCGCCCTGCGGGAGGAAAAACGGGCCAAGTACCTCTACACCATCCCCAATTTCCAGAACCCCGCCGGGGTGTGCATGAGCCTGGAAAAGCGCCGGCAGGTCTATGCCCTGTGCCGGGACGCCGGGGTGATGATCCTGGAGGACAACCCCTACGGCGACCTGCGCTTTGCCGGGGAGGATCTCCCCAGCATCAAGAGCTTCGACACCGACGGCGTGGTGGTCTACGCCGGGTCCTTCTCCAAGGTGGTGGCCCCGGGCATGCGGGTGGGCTACGCCGTGGGCCCCCGGGAGGTGCTGCAGAAGATGGTGGTCTGCAAGCAGGGAGAGGACGTGCACTCCAACCTGTGGGCGCAGATCGTCTGCCACCGCATGATGACCCGGTACGACTTTGCGGCCCACCTGGAGCGGCTGCGGGGCATCTACCGGCGGAAGAGCCGGGTGCTGCTGGACGCCATGACGGCCCATTTGGCGCCCTATGCCGCTTGGAACGCCCCGGAAGGGGGCCTGTTCGTGTGGTGCACCCTGCGGGAGGACCTGCCCATGCTGGAGTTCGTGCAGCGGGCCATGGACCGCAAGGTCTGCGTGGTGCCGGGCACGGCGTTCCTCACCGACGAGAACGAGCCCTGCAACGCCTTCCGGATGAACTTTTCCACCCCCACCGATGAGCAGCTGGTGCAGGGCGTGGAGCTCCTGGGCCAGGTGGCCCGGGAAATGGCGGGATAAACGAGAAAAAGGAGACGATGGATATGGAAAATCCGGTCAAAAAGCGGGTCCTGAGCATGGTACAGTCCACGGGTCCCTTCACCCTGGGCAACTACCTGGGGGCGCTGAAAAATTTCGTGCGGCTGCAGGACGAGTACGACTGCGTCTACGCCCTGGCGGACCTGCATGCCATCACCGTGCGGCAGGAGCCGGCCTCTCTGCGGAAATACACCCTGCAGGGGTACGCCATGCTGCTGGCCATGGGCATCGACCTGGAGAAGAGCATCTTCTTCCTCCAGAGCCAGGTGCCGGAGCACGCCCAGCTGGCCTGGATCCTCAACTGCTACACCCAGTTCGGGGAGCTCTCCCGCATGACCCAGTTCAAGGACAAATCCCAGAAGCACGCGGACAACATCAACGCGGGCCTGTTCACCTACCCCTGCCTGATGGCGGCGGACATCCTGCTGTATCAGGCGGATTACGTGCCCATCGGCGAGGACCAGCGGCAGCATCTGGAGCTGGCCAGGGACGTCGCCGGGCGGTTCAACGGCATCTACTCCCAGACCTTCACCGTGCCGGAGGGGATCATCCCCAAGGCCGGGGCCCGGGTGATGAGCCTGCAGGATCCCACGAAGAAGATGTCCAAATCCGACGAGAACGTGAACGCCTGCGTCTTCGTGGAGGACGACCCGGACACCATCCTGCGGAAATTCAAGCGGGCCAAGACGGACAGCGGTTCGGAGGTGGCCCTGGGCGAGGGCAAGGACGGCGTGAACAACCTCATCGGCATTTTCTGCGCCGTCACCGGAGAGACCCCGGAGCAGGTGGCCCGTGACTTTTCCGGCAAGGGCTATGGGGATTTCAAGGTGGCTGTGGCCGAGGCGGTCATCGAGGCGCTGCGGCCCATCCAGGCCCGGTACCGGCAGCTGCTGGAGGACAAGGGGTATCTGGAGCGGTGCTACACCGAAAACGCCCCCAAGGCCCAGGCCATCGCTCGGCGGACCTTGCAGAAGGTCATGCGGAAGGTGGGCTTTGTGCCCCTGGGAAAGTGAGCAGGGGACGGGCTGCGGACGGGTTCGAGGCGGTTTTGCAGGGGCAGCGGCGGGGTTCGAGCAGGGTTCGAGTCTCTTTCGGCGCAACTGCCGTCTCGCAGGGGGTGTCCGAGAGGACACCCCCTCTTTTGCGGAGCAAAAGCGCCTGCCGCAGGCAGGCGGCGAGACGGGGGAGGCGGGTGGGGCCGCTGGCCGATTTTGCAAACGGACTGGCGCGAGGGGTTGCCTGCTGTTAGAAGAATCCAGGGCGCGACTTTGGACTACTGGGAAGCTGAGGGCGCGACTTCCCATCATTTTCCAGCACGCGTCAGCGCGGGACGCGCGAGGCGCGACTTGCCCCGTCCGGGCACGGACCGCGACTTGGCCAGTCCGGCCACGGACCGGGCGCGACTACTCATTGATTTCCAGTAGGCGCTGGCCCGCGTCATTGCCCCGCCCCGGCAGGGGCCGGGAGGGCCATGAAGTTCTCCACGGCCTTGTCCACGAAGTCGGCGGTGGACATGGCCATGAGGATCACGTCTCCCCGGCGGACCACGGCGGTCTTTTCGGCCTCCACACAGATCCACTTCCGGGGATCCAGGTTCTTTTCGATGTCCGTGCGGACGGATTCGGGATCGGTGCCGGCCGGGACACGGACCAGGCCCACGGAGTGGGGGATGGAGCCGTTGAGGGGCTGGTGCACCACGGCCTCGGCGCCGTCGATGGGATCGATGAAGAAGATCCAGGTGAAGAGGTCGCCCTCCACCGGGGAGATCTCGTAGACTGTCTCCGGGTTGGTGGCGCCGTCCATCACCTGCTCCAGGAGCTCGCTGAGGTCGCCGGTCAGGTTCCCTTCGTTCTGGGAGCCGCCGCAGGCCGCCAGGGCGAGGAGCAGTGCCAACGTGAGCAACAGACAGATCGTTTTTTTCATGTGAACCCCTCCTTGGGTCATTGTGCCAGACGGTAGACCGTCCGGGTGTTTTCTGCGGCGGCAGTGAGCACCGCCTGGGTGGAAAGTCCCCGCAGCTGGGCGATCTTCTCCGCCACCAGGGGGATCATGGAGGCATCGCACCGCCTGCCCCGGAAGGGCTCCGGCGCCATGTAGGGGGCGTCGGTCTCCAGCACCAGGCGGTCCAGGGGGATCTGCTGGGCGACCTCCACCGCGTGGCGGGCGTTTTTGAAGGTGACCACCCCGCCCAGCCCGATGTAGAGGCCCAGCGACAGCACCTCCCGGGCCATTTCCACGCTGCCGGAAAAGCAGTGGAGCACCCCTTTGGGCCGGTAGCGCCGGAGGAGGTCCAGGGTGTCCCCGTGGGCCTCCCGGTCGTGGATGCACACCGGCATGTCCAGGGAAACGGCCAGCTCCAGCTGGGCGGCGAACACCGCCTGCTGGCGCTCTTTGGGACAGGCGTCCAGCCAGTGGTAATCCAGGCCGATCTCCCCCAGGCAGACCATTTTGGGCTCCCGGAGATAGGCGGCCACCCGGTCCAGCCAGTCTGCCGGGAGCTGGGCGGCCTCCTCGGGGTGGATGCCCGCCGCACCGTACACGTAGTCGTACTGCCGGGTCAGCTGGAGGGTGGTCTCGCAGCTGGGCAGGTCGGAAGCCATGTTCAGCACGCCCACCACCCCCGCGCCGGGCAGGACCTCCCCCAGGAGGGCGGCCCGGTCGGCGGCGAACTGCCGGCTGTCGTAGTGGGCGTGGGAATCGAAAATGTCCGTCATCAGCGCACCTTGGAGCCCACGGGGATGTCGTCCACGAAGAGGACCTTCACGTCGTTCTCCCCGGCGTCGGCTGCCAGGATCATGCCCTGGCTCTCCACGCCGCAGAGCACGGCGGGCTTCAGGTTGGACACCACGACGATGTGATGGCCCTTGAGGTCCTCGGGCTTGTACCAGGGGGCGATGCCCGAGGCCACGGTGCGGGGGGTGTCGGTGCCGTCATCCAGGGTGAGCTTCAGGAGCTTTTTGGCGCGCTTGATGGGCTCGCAGTCCACCACCCGGGCCACCCGGAGGTCCACCTTGCCGAAGTCGTCGATGCCGATCTGGGCGATGCCGTGGATGGCCTCGCCCAGCGCCTTGCGGGCGGCCGCCTCGGGGGAGAGAGCCTCCTGCCGGGCGTTGGCCGCGGCGATGACCTCGTCCTCATCCAGGCGGGCAAAGAGGATCTGGGGCTTGTCCGTGACATGGGCCCCGGCGGGATAGTGGCCGGGGGTGTCCAGGGCTTCAAAGGGGACGGGGGAGGCGCCCAGCTGGTCAAAGATCTTCTGGGCGGTGTCGGGCAGGAAGGGCATCAGCAGCGTGGCCCCGATGCAGATGGAATCCAGCAGGTTGTAGAGGACCTGCTCCAGGCGGGGATGGGTCTGCTCGTCCTTGGCCAGGACCCAGGGGAGGGTCTCGTCGATATACTTGTTGCAGCGCTTGAACAGCGCCATGATCTCCGTCAGGGCGTCGGCCACGTGGTAGGTGGCCATCTTCTCCACCGCCCGGTCCCGGGCGGCGCACACCACGGCCTGCAGGTCCCGGTCCACGGGCTCGGTCACACCGGTGGCGGAGACCGCGCCGCCGCAGTACTTGTTGCTCATGGAGACGGTGCGGTTCACCAGGTTGCCCAGGGTGTTGGCCAGGTCGGAGTTGTTCCGCTCGCACACCAGCTCCCAGGTCAGGTTGCCGTCGAAGTCATAGGGCATCTCGTGGAGCACGAAATACCGCACGGCGTCGGCGCCGAAGACGCTGACCAGGTCATCGGCGTAGATGGTGTTGCCGGTGGACTTGCTCATCTTTTTGCCGTTCATCAGCAGCCACGGGTGGCCGAACACCTGCTTGGGCAGGGGCAGCCCCAGGGCCATGAGGAAGATGGGCCAGTAGATGGTGTGGAACCGGACGATGTCCTTGCCGATGAGGTGCAGGTCCGCGGGCCAGAGTTCCCGGAACCGGGGCTCGCTTTCCCCACCGCAGTGGTAGCCGATGCCGGTGATATAGTTGGTCAGGGCGTCCAGCCACACATACACCACGTGCTCCGGGTCGAAATCCAGGGGGATGCCCCACTTGACGGAGGTGCGGGACACGCACAGGTCCTGCAGACCCGGGAGCAGGAAGTTGTTCATCATCTCGTTCTTGCGGGAGACGGGCTGGATGAACTCCGGGTGGGTGTTGATATAGTCGATGAGCTGGGGGGCGTACTTGCTCATCTTGAAGAAGTACGCCTCCTCCTGGGCGGGATGGACCTCCCGGCCGCAGTCGGGGCATTTGCCGTCCACCAGCTGGCTCTCGGTGAAGAAGGACTCGCACTCGTCGCAGTACATGCCCTCATAGGCGCCCTTGTAGATGTCCCCCTGCTCGTAGAGCTTGCGGAAGATCTGCTGGACCTCGCGGACGTGATAGTCGTGGGTGGTGCGGATGAAGTGGTCGTAGGAGACGTTCATGCAGTCGAACTGCTCCTTGATGATGCCGGCCACCGAGTCCACGAATTCCTGGGGGGTGATGCCGGCCTCTTCGGCCTTCTGCTCGTTCTTGCGGCCGTGCTCGTCGGTGCCAGTCTGGAAGTGTACATCGTAGCCCTCCAGGCGCTTGAAGCGGGCGATGGCGTCCGCCAGGACGATCTCGTAGACGTTGCCGATGTGGGGCTTGCCCGAGGTGTAGGCGATGGCGGTGGTGATATAATACTTTCCCTTGGTGGTCATACCTTGCGAAAACTCCTTTTCAGGGGGATCACGCGGCGGTGAAGCCGGTGGCGTTGACGATCTCTTTCAGGTCCTCCTCCGTGAGCGCGGAGCCGTCATAGACCACATGGGCGCATTTGCCCTCCAGGCTCACCTGGGCCTCCTTGACGCCCTTGGCGCCCAGGAACGCTTTGGTCATGCGGGCGACGCAGTTCTTGCAGTGCATGCCTTCGATCTTGACTTCGGTCTCTTTCCAATCCTTTTTGCCAAACAGTGCCATAGTCTCCATTCCTTTCGTGGGTTCGATTTGCGGGTTCTGGGCCCGCAGGTCATCGGAACAGCAGGGCGGAGAACACAGAGCCCAGCATCAGCAGGGCCAAAACCAGCGCCACCAGGCGGATCAGCCGCTTTCTGCGCCGTTCGCTGTTCATGTCCGTTCCCGCCTTTCCGGTAAAGTGGCCGTACTTAGGTCTATTATACCACGTTTCTCCGTTTTGTAAATACATAGCTTTTGCGCCGGGCCTTCGACTTTTTTCTGCACCTTTTGTGTCGGGGCGCATAATCTGTACCGAGAGCGGGCCCCGAAGCCGCTTTCAAAAATCACGATGAAGGGAAAGGAGACCCCAAACGATGGCGGAGGAAAAGACCCCACGGACCTGCCCGCTGCCCGGCGGCCGGGCCCCGCTGCCGGCCGCGCCGGTGCCCGGCATGTCCTACGTGCCCTTCCAGCAGTGGAACGGCGACCTGTACGCCCCGGACCGTGCCCTGGAGGCGGGCACGCTGTTCCCGGTGCTGGATAAACCCTTTTTGGGCGGAAGGAGGGTGGTCCGATGACGGAAGCAGAGAGCCTGCGCCGGCGGTACGCCGCGGCGGAGTTCGCCGCCTGGGAGCTGCACCTGTTTTTGGACAGCCACCCCGACGATGCGGACGCCGCCCGCAAGCTGAAGGAGTACCGGGAGAAGAGCGCCCGGCTGAAGGAGACCTTTGAGGCGCAGTACGGGCCCATCGGGCAGACGTTCCAGAACACCAGCCGCTGGGCATGGGTCACCGACCCGTGGCCCTGGGAAAAGGAGGCGAACTAGCCATGTTTGTGTATGAGAAGCGGCTGCAGTACCCCATCCGGGTGAAGACCCCCAACGCCAAGCTGGCCAAGCTCATCATCAGCCAGTACGGCGGCCCCCACGGGGAGATCAGCGCGTCCCTGCGGTATCTCTCCCAGCGGTATTCCATGCCCTGCCCGGAGCTCAAGGCCATTTTGACGGACATCGGCACCGAGGAGCTGGGCCACCTGGAGATGGTGGGCACGCTGGTCTATCAGCTGACCCAGGGCCTGACCCCCCAGCAGCTGCAGGAGGCGGGCTTTGACGCCTACTTCGTGGACCACACCGCCGGGGTCTACCCGGTGGCGGCCTCGGGGGCGCCGCTGAATGCGGACATGTTCGCGGTCACCGGGGACGCCCTGGCGGACCTGCACGAGGACCTGGGCGCCGAGCAGAAGGCCCGGCTGACCTACGACAACATCCTGCGCTATGTGGACGACCCCGACGTGCGGGACCCCATCCGGTTCCTGCGGGAGCGGGAAGTGGTGCACTACCAGCGCTTCGGCGAGGGCCTGCGGATCCTCACCGACAAGCTGGACAGCAAGAATTTCTACGCCCTGAACCCCTCCTTCGACCGCTGAGCCCGCAAAAAAGAGGTCCCCGCCGGACAGGCGGGGACCTCTTCGCAGGGTGATTTTTAGACGGAGAAGACCTCTTTGCCGTCGATGAAGACCTTCTGCACCACGGTGGAGACCTCGAAGGGGCAGCCGTCGGTGAGGACGATGTCCGCGTCCTTGCCCACCTCCAGGGAGCCCACCCGGTCCGCCGCGCCGATGTGCTTGGCGGGGTTGATGGTGATGGCCTGCAGCGCCCCGAAGGGGTCCATGCCCGCCTTCACCGCCAGGCCCGCGCACAGGGGCAGATACGCCTGGGGGATCACCGGGGAGTCGGTGATGATGGACACCTGGCAGCCGGCCTTCTGCAGCACGCCGGGGGTATCCCAGCTCTTGTTGCGCAGCTCGAACTTGGAGGGATGGGTCAGCGTGGGGCCCACGGCCAGGGGATAGTCCTCCTGGGCCAGCTCCTCCACGATGAGGTGCCCTTCGGTGACGTGCTCCAGGGTCAGCTTCACGCCGAACTCCTTGGCGATGCGGATGGCGGTGAAGATGTCGTTGGCCTGGTGGGCGTGGGCCTTCAGGGGCATCTCCCCCCGGATCACCGGCAGCAGTGCCTCCATCTTCATGTCGTGGGCGGGGCGCTTGTCGGGGTCGTCCCCGGCGGCCTGCAGCTTGCGGTCGTATTCCCGGGCCTTAAAGAGCATGTCCCGCAGCTTGGCGGCGGTGCTCATGCGGCTGGCGTTGCCGTTGGAGCGGTAGCAGCGCTTGGGGTTCTCGCCGAAGGCGCACTTCATGGCGGCCTCCTTCACGATGTACATGTCGTCGATGCGCTTGCCGTAGGTCTTCACCACGGTGAAGGTGCCCCCCAGCACGTTGGCGCTGCCGGGGCCGGTGCACAGGGTGGTGACGCCTGCGTTGCGGGCCTCCTCCAGGGCGGGGTCCATGGGGTTGAAGCCGTCGATGGCCCGCAGCTGGGCGGAGACGATGTCGCCCATCTCGTTGTAGTCCTGGCCCTCAAAGCCGATGCCCGAGCCGTCCAGGCCGGTGTGGCCGTGGGCCTCCACAAAGCCGGGATAGACCTCCAGCCCGGCGGCGTCCACCACCTGGGCGTTTTCGGCGGAAAGGTTCTCGCCGATCTGCCGGATCTTGCCGTCCTCCACCAGGATGTTCGCCACATAGGGGGTCTCGTGGACCGCGTCGTGGATCAGGCCGTTCTTGATGATCAACATAGTGTTTCCTCCTTTTGATCGAGTCCGATCTCTCCTGTACAGTATACCGCCCTTTGGGGCGGATTGCAACCTTTTTTCCGCCTCACCGGTCCAGGTGGACGTTGAGATGGTCATAGGTCATCTCAACCCCTGCCCGGGCAAAGGATTCCCGCACCCGCTCGTTCAGGGCAAAGTACACGTCCCAATACTCCGTCCCCCGGCACCACACCCGGCAGACGTACTGGATGCTGCTGTTCCCGTAGCTCAGCACCCCCACAAAGGGCGCGGGCTCCGAGAGGATCCGGCTGTCGGCGGCCACGGCCTCCCCGATGGCGGCCTTCACGGCCTCGGTGGAGGCCGTATAGGAGGCGGAGAAGGTGAGGTCCACCCGGCGGGTGGCCTCCCGGCTGTAATTGGACACCGCCGCGGCGGTCACGTCCCCGTTGGGGATGGAGATGCACACGTTGTCCAGGGTGTCCAGCACGGTGTAGAACAGGCCCACCTTTTTCACGGTGCCCATCTTCCCGGAGATCTCCACGAAATCTCCCACGTCAAAGGGCCGGGTGATGAGCAGCGTCACCCCGGAGAACAGGTGGGAGATGATGTTCTGCACCGCCAGGGACAGCGCCAGGCCGATGACCCCCACCCCCGCCAGCAGCGACCCCATGGGGATCCCCGCGGTGTCGGCGGTGAGCAGCAGGGCAAAGGCCCACAGGACGATGCGGAAGGCGGATTCCAAAAACCCGCCCAGGGCCCCCTGGGCATGCTTCGTGCGGCTGAGGGCCTGGTGGAACAGGATCCGCAGCAGCCGGATGATCCCGGCGCACACCAGCAGCGTCACCGCGGCCCCCACCACCGTGCCCAGCCGCACCGGCCCCAGGGACAGCTCCGCCCACGCCTGCATCTGTTTCGAGAATTCTTCCATTCCGGATCCCTCCTTTGGGTCCAGTATAGCACACATTGGCCCGAATGCCAAGAATGATCCACCGAAAGGTGTTGAAAATCCGGCGCAAAACTGGTATACTTTTCCAAAACCCATCCCAGAAAGGGGAGACCTGTTCCATGAAACAGCTGTATGACGTGACCTTTACTTTCGATCCTGCGGATTTCCCGGGTCCCGTGGATTCCGTAGGCCTGCGGGGAGAGTTCCTGTTCTACAAGAGCGGCCTCACCGGCCACACCGACCAGACCGGCATGGTGGACTGCACCGAGAAATTCCCCCCCAGCCAGTACCGGGACGACCTGGACAACATCGGCGGCGCGTACTTTGAACCCATGGAGCCCGGCCCGGACGGCGTGTACCGGGCCCATCTCCGGCTGCCTGCGGGGCTCTATCCCTACTGCTTCATGATCAATCCCCGCCTCACCGAGCCCGCCACGGACCCCCGCTTCGCCTGGTCCAACCTGACCCTTCCCGACGGCACCCAGAAGGGCCTGGAGAACCTGGAAGAGGCCATGGCCTGCGGCTTCACGGGCCCGGTGAACCACCTGATCTGCGATCCCAAGAATCCCCCGGTGGCCCCCACGGTGACCGGTCCCCAGCAGAACAGCGAGCTGGCGGTGGGCACGCCCGCCGAATGCCCCTGGCTGCCCATCGAAGACCGTTCCCAGGCCGGTACCGTCACCTACTGCTCCTACACCGACATTGACGGCGCCCCCCAGAGCGTGGCGGTGTACCTGCCTGCGGGCTATGACCGCGCCCAGACCTACCCCCTGGTGCTGGTGTCCCACGGCGGCGGCGGCAACGAGGCCGACTGGCCCAGCCAAGGCGGCATCGGCAACATCATGGACAACCTCATCGCCCAGGGCCGCACCCGCCCGGCCATCCTGGTGTGCATGAACAACTCCGTCTACCAGTGGGACTACGCCAAGATCGCCCGCAACTGCGAGGAGCGCATCCTGCCCTTCATCCAGACAATCTTCAGCGTCTCCACCGACGTCCACGATCGGGCCTTCTGCGGCCTCTCCATGGGCAGCATGACCACCCTGTACATGTACATGCACCGTTCCCACGTCTATGACTACTTCGGGGCCTTCTCCGGCGGCCTGGCTGGGGGAGAGCACTTCACCCTGGAGGATCCCCACCTGAAAGACGTTACCCTGATGATCGGTTCCGCGGAGGAGGACATCGCCTACAACGAGCGGGAGATCGGTGTCCCGCCCACCATCCGGGCCCTCACCGCCAAAGGTCTGCCCTTCATCCCGTACTTCACCACTGCCTCCCACAACTGGTTCTGCTGGCCCCAGATGTTCGCCCATTTTGCCGAGCACGTCCTCTGGGTCCGTAGCCGGACGGCCTAAGCCGCGGCCCCTGCCGGGACAGGCCAAGCCGCGGCCCCTGCCGGGGCAGGGCAACGCCGCGGGCAAGTGACTACAAGACGAAGGTGGGCCGTCGCGCCCACTGGTCTGCCTATCTCGCTCGATTGCACCCACCCAGCGGTCCGAAGTCCATTTTGCCCCACCCAAAAAATCATCTCGCCTGCCCCACCCGCCGCCCCCGTCTCGCCGCCTGCTCCGCGGGCGCTTTTGCTCCGCAAAAGGAAGGGTGGGCCAAGGACAGGCCCACCCTTCGCGAGACGGCCCGCCAGTGCCCCGCCCGTCCAAACCAACGCATTGTCACCTTCAAACAAAAGGAAAAGCGCCGCGCCCATTAGTTTACATAATTCAAATTTCACACAACTCAACCCGCCCTGCAAACCCGTCCCACCGTCCTATTTCCACTCCGACCCTTCCCGTCGGGTTCCGGGCCCTTTTTGCGCCCTTCCGGTCCACTTCCGGTATGGTTCCACCCCTGTTTTTGCCCGTTCCCGACATTTGTTCAAATATGAACAAATTGTAAATTTTAATTTTTTTCAAAAAAGTTTCCCTCTCCAGGGAAACTTTACCCCTTTTAATAGGGGATATATGGAGGCCCTTTGCAGGGCATGCATGTCGCGCCTCGCGCGTCCCGCGCTGACACCTACTGGAAACCAGTGAGCCGTCGCGCCCGCCGGTCCGTGCCCGGACGGGGCGAAGCCGCACCACAGAGCCTACTGGACGAAAATGGGTCGTCGCGCCCGGCCCCTGCCGGGGCGGGGCAACGCCGCGGGCCAGCGCGTACTGGAAAAAAACGAGTAGTCGCGCTCGCCAGCCTCCTCAACCCGCCAGCACCTCCCGCGCAACCCCCCAACTTGCACGAACCCCGCCGCAACCCCTCGATTTCCAGCTCCAACCCGCTCAATTCCCCCCGCCAACGAACTGGAACCGCTTCTGGCCCCACCGAAAATTTTCATCTCGTCCGCCCACCCACCTCCCCCGTCTCGCCACCTGCTCCGCAGGCGCTTTTGCTCCGCAAAAGGGAGGGTGGGCCAAGAACTGGCCCACCCTCCGCGAGACGGCAGCCCCTGCCGGGGCAAGGCAAGTCGCGGCCCCTGCCGGGGCGGGGCAAGTCGCGCCATGGTTTCTTCATTCGTCCAGTCAAATACCGCGCCGAAAGTGCCTGCAACTTGCACCAACCCCGCTCGAACCCCCGCAAAACCGTCCCGGACCCTGCCGGGACCCTGCCGGGACCCGGCCGCAGCCGTCCCTCACTTTTCCCAGAGGAACCGTTCGGGCAGCGACACGCCGAAATCCGCCGCCAGGTGCCGGAACTCCTCGGGCCGGATGGTCTGGCGCTTGCCGCCCATGGACAGCACCTTCACCAGGATCTCGGCGGATTTTTCCACGGTGTGCATCAGGCCGAAGGTCAGGTCGAAGTCCTCCCCGGAGCAGAACATGCCGTGGTGGGCCCAAATGGCCACATCGTACCGTTTCATCAGCTCCGAGGTGGCCACGGCAATGTCCCGGCCGCCGGGGACCATCCAGGGCACCACGCCCACCCCGTCGGGGAAGACCACCGGGCATTCCGTGGCCATTTCCCACAGCTCCCGAGTGAAGGCCTCGTCGGTGAGGGGCAGCACGAAGGTCAGGGCGATGATGTTGGCCGGGTGGGCGTGGTAGATCACCCGGTGGCGGCCGCCGGTGGCCTGGAATTTCACCTCGTGGTTCATCAGGTGGCTGGGCAGCTCGCTGGTGGGCCGCCCGCCCCGGGAGAGCCCCCAGCAGATGCGGTAGTTTTCCCCCGCTTCGTCCAGCTCGAGGACGCAGACGGTGTCCTCGGGGTCGGAGAGGGCGTTGCGCAGGAATTTCCCCGACCCGGTGACGAGGAAATACGCCCCGCCCAGGGCCGGCACCACGGTGCCGATGGGCTGCCATTCCCGGGGAGTCAGGCACTCCCGCACCGATTCGATCTCCTCCGGCCGGATGCGGTAGCTCAGGTTGCCGCCGTTGCGCTCGTGCCAGCCCTGCTCCCAGCCGTCGTTTGCCATGCGGAGAAAGCCCCGCAGAAAGTTTGCCTCCAAAATGTCCATGTTCCGTCTCCTCTCATCGGGTGATCACGTCCACCGGGACGTTCAGCAGCTTGGCCACCTTCAGCAGCGTGTCGATGTGCCGGCCTGCGGCGGCGGCCATGTGGTGGGTGGGTCCGGCCTCGCTCCAGCGGGTGCAGAATTCCCGGGCGCCGCAGGCAAACCGGGTGCGCATGTTGGTGTCGCCGAAGGTGAAGATGGGCCCCGCCTCGTTGACGCCCTCCGCCGCCACGAACTTGAAGTGTCCGTCCCGGTCCTGGGTGATGCCGAGGTAGGTCACGGGGCCCAAATGGGGGTAGAACTGGGTGAGATAGCCGCCGCCGGTCTTGCCGTGGAACACCGGGACGATCTTCATGGTGGGCTTTTTGGCGGAGATGTCCGCGTCGCCGGAGCCGGAGTGGCCGATGATGCACAGGTCCGCGTCGAAGTCGATGGAGTACATCTCCGACAGCTGCCCCATGCCGGCGATGGTCTTGAGGATGCTCATGGCCAGGGCCACCTTGATGTCCCCCTCCACGGCGCAGGCCACGCCCTGGCGGATGAGCATGGAGAAGGCGGGGATGAGCATGCTGTCCAGCACCCCGGCCTTGCCCTGGGCGAAGCCGTCGTAGTGGGAGGCCACAAAGCCGATGTGCTCCTCCCGGACCCAGTCCTCGAAGGCCGTGACGTACCGGGCCATTTCCCACACGGTGTCCACCGTGGCGCCGCCCTCGATGTCGAAGGTGTCCAGGATCTGCTGGGCGTGGCCGCGGATGCGGGCCTCGTCGGTGACGGGGTCGGCGATGGCCCACATCTTCTCCCAGTCGAACTGCTTGGTGTAGACCCCCAGGCGGTGGTAGAGGTTGGTCTCGTCGATGTACAGGTCCATCATGCCGGGGTAGGGCCGGCCGATCTGGGCCAGGTTCAGGTCCCGGAAACGCCGGCGCACCTGGGCCGCCCGGCACCAGTCCTCCAGCTGAGCCTGGGCGGCGGGGTCGCCGCCCTCCACCACGCCGGTGATCACCGCGTGGTGCTTGCCGGCCCGCTCCAGGTCGGCCACCATCTCGCCCACGGCGCCGCAGGCGTACAGCTCCCCCAGCCAGGTGGCGGTGTCGGTGTGGGCATAGTCGGGAGCCCGCTTTTTCTGCAGGTTCACCAGCACCACCGGCACGTCCAGGTCCCGGACGGCGGGGAGCAGGTTGTAGCTGGTGGCGTAGGTGAGCAGCTGCAGGATCACCAGGTCCACGTCGGCTGCCCGGAACTGGTCCCCGGCGGCCTGGGCCAGCTCTTTGGTGGTGACGATGCCGCCGTCGATGAGCTCCACCGTGGCGGGGATGCGCTGCTTGAACGCGGCGTACTGGGCCTCGAATTCCGGCACCAGGGACGGGAACTGGGGCAGATAGGCCCCCAGGGCGATGGCGAACACGCCCACACGGGCTTTGGTGTCGATCAACATACAGGTTCCTCCTTTGCGGCGCGGATCTGCAGCTTCAGGTTGCCCAGGGCCGTGGCCTCGATGGGCAGGGCGATGACCTGTTTGCCGGTGATCCGCTGGGTCTCTTCATTGACGAATCGGTTCTTGGCGCCGCCCCCCACGATGTATAGCCGGTCATAGGTCTCGCCGGTGTTCTGCTCCAGCTCTTGGAGGGCGGTGCGGTAGCCCGCCGCCAGGCTGCGGTAGGCGCAGCGGAAGTAATCGGCGGGGGCGGGAGGCGGGGCGGGCAGGGCGCGGTCGAAGGCAGCGCGCATGCTCTCCGGGGCCAGGAAGGCGGGGTCGTTGGCGTCCACCAGGCCTTCGAAGCGGCTGTGGGCCACGGCTTCGTCCAGCTCCTGGAAGGCAGCCTCCGGGGCCAGCTCCTCCTTCAGGCGATTGATGAGCCACATGCCCATGATGTTCTTCTGGTAGCGGTTGTAGCCCACGCCGCCCTCGTTGGAGTAGTTGGCGGCTTCGCTTTTGGGGTCGGTGCGGGGGCGGGGGGTCTTCACCCCCAGCAGGGACCAGGTGCCCGAGGAGATGTAGGGGGCGTTGCCCTCCATGGGGATGCCCTCCACCGCGGAGGCGGTGTCGTGGGTGGCGCAGAGCACCGCCCGGACGCCCCGGTAGCGGCCCACGGGGGCGCCGGGGGGCTGCAGGGGCTTGAAAAACCGCCGGGGCAGGCCCAGGGCCTCGATGAGCTCCAGATCGTACTGGCCGGTCTCGGCGGAGACCAGGCCGGTGGTGGTGGCGTTGGTGTACTCGTGGGTCTTCACCCCGGTGAGCTTGTAGAGGAGGTACTCGGGGATCATGAGGAAGCCGCAGGCCCCCTCCAGCCGGCCGGAGCGCTGGTCCGCAGTGAGCTGGTAGAGGGTGTTGAAGGGCTGGAACTGGATGCCCGTCCGGCGGTAGAGCTGGGAGAAGGGGATCTTCTCGTGCACCATCCGGACAGCCTCGGCGGTGCGGTCGTCCCGGTAGGCGTAGCAGGGGAGGATCTCCCGGCTGCCGTCCAGGAGGACGTAATCCACCGCCCAGGTGTCGATGGAGAAGCTCTCCAGGGGATAGGTCTCCAGGGCCAGGTCCAGCCCGGCCCGGACGTGGCGCACCAGGTGCTCCAGGTCCCAGACCAGGTGGCCGTTTTGGGACTGGACGCCGTTGGGGAAGCGGTAGAGCTCCCGGGTCCGGAGGGCGCCGTCCTCCTCCCAGCCCAGGATGTGCCGGCCCGAGGAGGCGCCGATGTCGATGGCAAGATAATATTTCATAGCACGCCCCTTTTCTGTTTTGCGTTTTGCTGCTCCCATCATACCCGCTTTCCGGCCTGGGGTCAAGAGCCCCGGCAAAAAAAGCCCCCCGTACCGGCGGGAAAACGGCGGGCCGGGGGGAGAGGGAAGAGGTTTACAAGGGAGGAAAAATGTGGTACAATGCGGACAAAACCAAACCGACAGGAGGAACGATCATGGATCTGGAAAAAATGAAGCGGAAGTACGCCTATACCCTGGCGCGGGTGGGCCTGAACGTGCAGAAGGGGCAGACCGTGCTGGTGGAGGCCGCCATCGAGGGGTGGGAGTTCACCAGCCTCTTTGCCGAGGAGTGCTACAAGCTGGGGGCCGGGAACGTGGTGGTCCACTATCTGGACCTGCCCAACATGAAGGTGGCCGCCCAGTACCGCCCGGACGAGGACGTGCGCCGGGTGGAGGACTGGGAGGTGGCCATGCACCAGCCCTATCTGGACCAGGGGGCGTGCTACGTCCGGCTGGAGGGCGTGAACCCCAAGCTGATGGAGGACCTGAGCGAGAAGAACTCCAACGCCATTTTTGCCCATGTGGACGCGGTGCGGAACATCATGCGCAAGGCCAGCCGGGAAAAGCACTGCCAGTGGCTCATCGCCATGGTGCCCACGGTGCAGTGGGCGGAGTACATCCTGGAGGGGAAGACCGGACAGGAGGCTCTGGACGAGCTGTGGCAGATCCTGTTCAAGCTCTGCTACATCACCGAGGACAATGACGTGGTGGCCGCCTGGGAGGAGAAGGGCAAGCGCAACGCCGTGAAGGGCAACGCCGTGGACGCCCTGAAGCTGACGAAGCTGCACTATACCGCCTCCAATGGCACGGACCTCACCGTGGGGCTGACGCCCTGGTCCCGGTTCGGCCACGGGGACCGGCCCCTGCCCAAGGACTTCGTGCGGTTCCACGCCAACATCCCCAGCGAGGAGATCTGTACCACCCCCAACAAGTTCGAGACCAACGGCGTGGTGTACGCCTCCCGGCCGCTGGTGCTGGGAGGAAAGAAGATCGAGCACTTCGGGTTCCGCTTTGAAAACGGCAAGGTGGTGGAGGTGCTGGCCGACGAGGGCAAGGAGATGCTGGAGGCGCTGATCGCCACGGACGAGAACGCGGGGTATCTGGGCGAAGCCGCCCTGGTGGAGTACCATTCCCCCATCAGCATGAGCGGGCTGGTGTACTACACCACCCTCATCGACGAGAACGCCAGCTGCCACCTGGCCCTAGGCCGGGGCCTGGGCGCCGGGCCCAAAGGGACGGAGCACCTGTTCAACGACTCCACCATTCACGTGGATTTCATGATCGGCACCCCGGACATGCACATCGTGGGCACCACGGAGGACGGCCGGGAGGTGGATATCTTCCGGGACGGCGATTTCGCCATTTGAGCTGAGACGCGGACAAGAGGCCCCCGCGGGGGGCCTCTTAGCTGTCCGGACCGAAGGAGGGCCAATGGGAAACTGTGACTGGGGACAGGCGGGGGAGGCCGAGCGGCTGTATCACGACCGGGAGTGGGGCGTGCCCATCCACGACGACCGGCGGATGTTCGAGGCGCTGTCTCTCGACTGCCTGCAGTGCGGGCTGAGCTGGAGCCTGATGCTGAAAAAGCGGGCGATCTTTCGCCGGTGCTTTGCGGAGTTCGACTACGACCAGGTGGCGGCGTTCACCGACGAGCAGGTGCAGCGGATCCTGGAGACGCCGGGGATGCTGCGCTCGGAGCGGAAGGTGCGGGCCATCGTGGCCAATGCGGCGTGCTTTCGGCAGGTGCGGGCGCAGTTCGGCAGCTTTTGCGCCTATCTGTGGGGGTTCACCGACGGGAAGACCGTGGTGTATGAGGGACACCCCCAGGGGCGGGTGCCCGTGCGCAACGGGCTTTCGGAGCGGATCAGCCGGGACCTGAAAAAGCGGGGGTTCCGGTTCGTGGGGCCGGTGATGGTCTACGGGTTTTTGCAGGGCTGCGGGGTCATCAACGACCACGGGGCGGACTGCCCCTGCTTTGCGCGGATCAACGGGGCGTTCCCCACGGTGGAGCTCGAACCGGAGGGGGAGGTCTTTTGACCGGGCGCCGGGGCGGACCGGGGCCCTTTTGGAGCCAAGGAACAAAACAAGGAGGAACGACCATGAAGAAGATCGAGATCGGGCAGTTTCTGGACTTTCAGTACGTCAGCGCGCCGGCCTTTTCCCCCGACGGGCGGTATGCGGCCTTTGTGGTGCAGCGGGCGGACCTGGAGGAGAACCGGTATCGGGGGGACGTGTACCTGCTGGAGGTGGAGAGCCGGGCCGTGCGGCAGCTGACGGCCGGGGGCGACGCCCGGGGATCCGTCTGGACCAAAGAGGGGACGATCCTGTTCTCCGCCCTGCGGGACCCCAAGCTCAAGCAGAAGGCCGAGGACGGGGAAGAGCTGAGCTGCTGGTATGAGATCGCCCCGGAAGGGGGCGAGGCCCGGCTGGCCTTTACCCTGCCGGTGCGTGCCGGGAAGCTGGAGCCGGTGGACGCGGACCGGTTCGTGGTGACGGCGTCCTTTGACAACAACCGGCCGGACCTCTCCGCCTGCAGCGAGGAGGAGCGGAAGACCGCCCTGGAACGGCTGAAAAAGCCGCCCTATGAGGTGCTGGAGGAGGCGCCGTTCTGGGCAAACGGCGGCGGGTTCACCTCCGGCAAGCGGACCCGGCTGTACCTGTACACCCGCTCCACCGGGGAGCTCAAGCCCATCACGGATCCGTGGTTCGACGCCGGGGGGACCTCCCTGTGGGGGGACCGGCTGCTGTACCGGGGCGTGGAGTGGCACGGCGTGCGGGATCCCCAGCGGTATGGAGGGCTGTACCTGTACGATCTGGGGAGCGGGGAGACCCGCTGCGTGCTGGAGCCGGGGACCATCCGCACGGGGAGCTTTGTGATGTGGGCGGAGAACAGCGCCCTGGTGGCCGCCACGGACGGGGCCCTCTGCGGGCCCAGCCAGTACCCGGACTTCTACACCCTGGACCTGGAGACCGGCAAGCTGCAGCTGCTGCGGCGGTATGAGGCCAGCATCGGCGGCGGGTCGGTGGGCTCGGACGCCCGGCTGGGCGGCGGGACCGGCAGCAAGTGGGTGGACGGAGCGTTTTATTTCATCACCACCGTGGGAGACAGCGCGGTGCTGCGGAAGCTGGACCGGGCGGGAAGCCTTTCGGAGGACCTGACACCGGCGGGCTCCTGCGACAGCTTTGACGTGTGGGGCGACCGGGTGCTGGTGTGCGGGATGTACGGAGACCGGCTGGCGGAGCTGTACCTGGACGGCCAGCAGGTGACCCACTTCAACGACGCATGGACCGCCGAGCACAGCGTCTCCACGCCGGAGTACCACTGCTTCACCGCCTCCGACGGGTTTGAGATCCACGGCTGGGCCCTGAAGCCCGCGGACTATGAGCCCGGCAAGCGGTACCCCGCCATTTTGCACATCCACGGCGGGCCCCGGACGGTGTTCGGCAGCGTGTACCACCACGAGATGCAGGTCTGGGCCAACGCGGGGTATTTCGTGCTGTTCTGCAACCCCCGGGGCAGCGACGGCCGGGGCAACGCCTTTGGGGACATCAACGGGAAGTACGGGACGGTGGAGTACCAGAACCTGATGGAGTTCACCGACGAGATGCTGCGCAGGTACCCGGAGATCGACCCCGGGAAGCTGGGCGTCACCGGGGGCAGCTACGGCGGCTTTATGACCAACTGGATCATCGGGCACACGGACCGGTTCGCGGCGGCGGCCTCCCAGCGGTCCATCGCCAACTGGATCGCCTTTGAGCACACCTCGGACATCGGGATCTCCTTTACGCCCAACAACATCGACGCCCGCACCCGGGAGGACGTGGACCGGCTGTGGGCCCATTCCCCGCTGAAATTCGCGGACCGGTGCAAGACGCCCACCCTGTTCATCCACTCCGACCGGGACTACCGGTGCTGGATGGTGGAGGGGCTGTCCATGTTCACCGCGCTGAAGATGCACGGGTGCGAGGCACGGCTGTGCCTCTTCAAGGACGAGACCCACGAGCTGTCCCGTTCCGGGAAGCCGCAGAACCGGATCCGGCGCATGGAGGAGATCCTGGGCTGGATGGACAAACATCTCAAGTGAGGAGGGCGGAACATGGAAAAGGTAGTCTATAACGACCTGTATCGGTTCGATTTTCTTTCCAGCGTGGTCTATGCCCCCGACGGCGCCCACGCGGTCTTTGTGAAGGGGAACGCCTCGGAGGAAAAGAACGGGTATACCTCGGAGCTGTGGCTGCTGGACACGGCCACCGGCGCGGTGCGCAGGCTGACAAGCGGCGGCGACGAGCGGGAGCCCTTCTGGCTGGACGAGCGGACGGTGGCGTTCTCCACCGGACGGGGGAAAAAGCCGGGGAAGCCCGCCTCGGTGTGGTACCGGATCGCCATCGACGGCGGCGAGGCGGAACCCTATCTGGAGATCGGAGAGCGGGTGTCGGGGCTCAAGCCCTTGGGGGACGGGAAGTATGTGGCCGTGGCCTCCCGGCCCGTGCACGGCAAGCCCGAGGAGCAGCCCAACCAGGCCCTGGAGGGGCGGGATCTGGCCGTTTTTGACGAGATCCCCTTCTGGTTCAACGGGCAGGGGGTGCGCAACAAGCAGCGCCGGGTGCTGGTGCTGTACGACGAGAGCACCGGGGAGCTGCAGGCGCTGTCCCCGGCCACGATGAACGCGGGCGGGTTCCAGCTTTCCCCCGATCACCGGTGGATCGCCTATTCCGGGGCGGAATATGAGGACGTGCTGCCCCGGGAGAGCGGGCTGTATCTCTATGAGCTGGCCACCGGCCAGACCCGCACGGTGGTGGAGCCCGGGAAAATGGGCACGGGCGGCCCGTACTTTTTGGGGAACGATCTGCTGTTCTTTACCGGCACCACCTTTGAGTTCTCCGGCCGCAACCCCAATTATTACCTCTACGACCTGAACACCGGCGAGACGAAGGAGCTGCCCTTCCCGGACGCGTCCCCGTCGGGCTCGGTGGGGACGGACTGCACCCTGGGCGGCGGCAACAGCCGGAAGTTCGCGGACGGGCAGCTGTACCTGCTGCGGTCGGTGTGGGGGAACGTACACCTGATGAAAATGGACCTGGAAGGGACCTTCACCACCGTCTGCGACACGCCGGGGACCATCCTCTGCTTCGACCTCTGGCAGGACAAGGTGCTGATGGCCGCCATGCGCGGGGTGGGGCTCAACGAGCTGTGGGAGCTGGACCTCACCACGGGGGCGGAAAAGCAGCTGACCCACTTCAACACGGCGTACATGGAGAGCCACAGCGTCATCCAGCCGGAGTTTTTCACCTTCCTCAACCGGGCGGGCATCGAGCTGGAGGGCTATGTGCTGAAGCCCCTGGGCTATGAGCCCGGAAAAAAGTATCCCGGGATCCTGGAGATGCACGGAGGCCCCAAAGGGACCTTTGGGGGGATCTTCCACCACGAGATGCAGTGCCTGGCCAACCAGGGGTACTTCGTGTTCTTCACCAACCCCCGGGGCAGCGACGGCCGGGGCGAAGCCTTTGCCGACATCACCGGGAAGCTGGGGACCATCGACTATGAGGACTTTATGGACTTTACCGACGAGGTGCTGCGGCGGTACCCGGACATCGACGACCGGCGGGTGGGGATCTGCGGCGGCAGCTACGGCGGCTTTATGTGCAACTGGATGATCGGCCACACCCACCGGTTCGCCGCAGCCGCCTCCCAGCGGTCCATCTCCAACTATCTGACCAAGGCCCTGTGCACCGACAACGGCTTTTCCCACAACATGGCGCAGCTGGGCACGGACCCGTGGCACGATTTCGACACGGTGTGGGACCACTCGCCGCTGAAATATGCCCCCAATGCCACGACGCCCACGTTGTTTATCCAGTCGGACGAGGACTACCGCTGCTGGATGGGCGACGCTCTGCAGATGTTCACCGCCCTGAAGATGAACGGGGTGGACGCCCGGGTGGCGCTGTTCCACGGGGAAAATCACGAGCTGTCCCGGTCCGGGAAGCCGAAGAACCGGATCTACCGGCTCCAGGAGATCGGGGACTGGTTTGCCAAGTATTTACAGAACTGACCGGATGAAAGGAAGTCCGTTATGACGTTTAGCAGCCTGGAGTTTTTGCTGTTTTTTCTGCCTGCGCTGTTTTTGTGCTATTTCTGCGTGCCCCGGCGGTTCTTGCCGGTGCGCAATCTCGTGCTGCTGGCGTTCAGCCTGTTTTTCTACGCCTGCGGCGGCACGGCGTTCCTGCCCGTCCTGCTGAGCTCTATCGCGGTGAACTATGTCTGCGGGCTGCTGGCCGCACCGGAGCGCTCTCTCGCGGTACGGCGCCTGGGCCTGTGGGGCTCGGGGGTCTTTGGGATCGGGATGCTGGCGGTGTTCAAGTACACCGGCTTTCTGGTGCGGAACCTCAACGCGCTGGGGGCCGGACTGCCGGTGCCGGAGATCGTTTTGCCCATCGGGATCTCCTTTTTCACCTTCCAGGGGCTGAGCTATGTCATCGATGTGTACCGGGGAGAAGCCCAGTGCCAGCGCAACCCCTTCTACGTGGCGCTGTACGTGGCCCTGTTCCCCCAGCTGGTGGCCGGACCCATCGTGCGGTATACCACGGTGGAGGGAGAGCTTGCCCAGCGGGGGGGGGGGGACACCCTATCCGACTTCTCCCAAGGGACGGTGCGGTTTTTGTTCGGCCTGGGAAAGAAGATGCTGCTGGCCAACGCGATGGGGGAGATCGCCGACGCCGTGTTTGCCCAGTCCCCCGGGACGATGGCGGCCTCTCTGGCCTGGCTGGGGGCGGCGGCCTATACCTTCCAGATCTACTTTGACTTCTCCGCCTACTCCGATATGGCCATCGGCCTGGGGCGGATGTTTGGGTTCCATTTTCTGGAAAATTTCCAGTATCCCTACATCGCCCAGTCGGTCACCGAATTCTGGCGCAGGTGGCACATCTCTCTGTCCACCTGGTTTCGGGACTATGTGTACATCCCCCTGGGTGGGAGCCGGTGCTCCACGGGCAGGAATCTGCTCAATCTGGGGGCGGTGTGGCTGCTGACCGGCCTGTGGCACGGGGCAGAATGGACCTTTGTGCTGTGGGGCGGGTGGTTTTTCCTGCTGCTGGCCGGGGAACGGCTGCTGTGGGGCAAGGGGCTGGCCCGCCTGCCGAGGATCCTCCGCCACGGGTATACGCTGCTGGCGGTGGTGGTGAGCTGGGTGCTGTTCCGCTCGCCGGACGCCGCCTTTGCTGGGTCCTATCTGGGGGCGATGGCGGGCCTGGGTGGACGAGCAGCCGACGGGCAGACGGTCTATTTCCTGCTGGAATACGGGCCGGAGTGGATCGCCTGCGCAGCCGCTGCCCTGCCGGTCAAGCGCTGGCTGGAGGACCGGCTGCCGGAGACCGGACCGGCGGGGGGACTGCGCCTGTGGGGGCCGCGGCTGGCCGCCCTGGTCCTGCTGGCGCTGTCCTATCTGAAGCTGGCCACCGGCAGCTTCAACCCGTTCATCTACTTTCAGTTTTGAGGAGGGACGCACCGATGAAACGAATGGCGGATCTCATCCTGTCCATCTGCTTTGTGGGGTTCATGGCGGCGGCGCTGACCGCCACCCTGGCCCGCCCGCCGGAGACGGCCTCCTATTGGGAGAACCGCAGGCTGGCTGCGCTGCCGGAGCCCTCCGCGGAGACGGTGGGGGACGGGCAGTATTTTGCCCAGCTGGAGACCTATCTGGCGGACCACGCGGCGGGGAGGACCACTTTGCTGCGGATCCAGACGGGGATGGACCTGGCCCTGCACCGCCCAGTGGTCAACGACGTGGTCCCCACGGAGAACAGCCTGCTGCCGTTTTTGCCGGCCGATACCCAGGAGCCCCCTGCTCAGGTGGAGGTGTGGGCCAACGCGATGGCAGACAACCTCCAGCGCATCCATGAGACCGTGACGGGATACGGAGGCTATTTCTGCTATGTGGGCGTGCCGCCCCAGGCTGATGCCCGCTGGGAGGAATACCCCTGGTATCTCAATGACCGGCAGGCGTATATCCGGGCGGTGGTGGCTGCCCTTTCGGAAGCGATGGCCCAGCGGGGCGTGCCGTATCTGGATGTACGCGCGGCCCTGGGGCTGGGATCGTCGGCAGACTGGTTCGCTTCCCGCGTGGACAACCACTACACGATGGAGGGCGCTTACCAAACCTATCGGGTGATCCTGGAAAAGACGGCGGCGGAGAGCGGGCTGTCCTTTCCCATTCTAGGGAAGGAGGACTTGACGGAACAGACGCTGCCCAACCCGTATCTGGGCTCCCGGGAGCGGAAGCTGCTGGATCTGGCCCAGCGGGACGAATCGCTGTCCATCCTGCTGCCCAGAGAGGAAGTGCCCTTTACCCGGACGGACAGCGGGGCGGTTTCCCCGCCGACGGTCTATGACCTGCCGGATTCGGAAGAGGCAGTGGTGACCTATGGCCTGTATATGGGCGGAGACCGGGCGCACACCGTCATCGACACGGGCCGGGAGGAGCTGCCCACCCTGTTGATCTATGGGGACAGCTTTACCAACCCGGTGGAGTGCCTGGCGTACCTCAGCTTTGACGAAATGCACGCCCTGGATCTGAGACACTACCGGGACAGCAGTCTGGAGGACTATATCCGGGAGCTGCAGCCGGAGGTGGTGATCTGTATTCGGGATTACGATGCGCTGCTCTCCATCCCCGACAACGGGGGCGGAAGCAGCCCTGATGGCGGTGCTCAGTGACGGAGGAGCAGCCCGCTGAAGGGCTTTTGACCAGGAGCGCAGGAGCGTCTTTGAAAAAGAGCTTGCGGTTCGGAAAAAAAGAAAAACGCCATGCTTTTTTCAAGCACAGCGTCTTCTGGAGCTGCTATCCAGATTCGAACTGGAGACCTCATCCTTACCAAGGATGCGCTCTACCGCCTGAGCCATAGCAGCATGGCGACCCGGAACGGGCTCGAACCGTCGACCTCTAGCGTGACAGGCTAGCGTTCTAACCAACTGAACTACCGGGCCATGCGCCCGCTTTCTTCGGGCGACGGTTGCTATTATACATCACGTTCTCCGGGAAGTCAAGAGGTTCTTTGCCTATTTTCCGATTTTTTTCTATGGATATTTCTTTTTCTCAGGATAAAAACTGCTTGACAGATTCGCCTCGCAGTGCTAAACTATACCTCGTTGGATTTAGGGGTATAGCTCAGTTGGTAGAGCAGCGGTCTCCAAAACCGCGTGCCGAGGGTTCGAGTCCTTCTGCCCCTGCCAAACAGGAAGCGACCGCTGTGCGGTCGTTTTCTTTTTTGCAAGCATAGAGCCTCTGACCGAGGCACATGGAGCGTGCCGCGGGGCGCGGGTGTCCGGTGGACACCTTTGTGCCGCAGACGCAAAAGTGCTGACCGAGCTGGCAGGCGAGATCGCGTCCTCCTGCCTCTGCCAAAAAACGCCGTTATTTTGACATGCAAGATTACGGTGTATTTTGCTTGAGGGAGATATAGAATGTGAAACGAAAATATTACGAAGCCTATGATGACCGTTTCAGGCAGATCCATGAACAGGATTTAAAATGGTTCAGTGAGAGTCCTTCCCCCATCGTAGCGGAAACGATTCGCGCTTTTTCCATTTCGCCTAGTAGAAAGATATTAGAGATTGGCTGCGGCGAGGGGCGTGATGCGCATCCTCTTCTCCTGCAGGGATTTGACCTTTTGGCGACCGATGTATCGCCGGAAGCAATCGCCTTTTGCAGGAAAGAGTTTCCCGAATTTGCGATGCGTTTTCAAGTCGTTGATTGTGTCGCTGGAGAGATTGACGGTCAGTTCGACTTCATTTACGCTGTGGCTGTTCTTCATATGCTTGTTTTGAACGACGACCGAAATGCGTTTTATCGATTCATCCGTAAGCATTTAGCCCCTTCCGGAATTGCCTTGATTTGTACGATGGGCGACGGCACCAATGAGCGACAGACCGACGTCCGCACAGCGTTCGACCTCAATAAACGAATCCATGAACCCTCGGGAAAAACCGTACGGATCGCCGCAACTTCTTGCAGAATCGTCAATTCCCAAACCTTTGAAGCAGAATTGGCGCAAAACGGTCTGGATGTAGTCAAAAAAGGTATGACCGCAGTCGAGCCGGACTTTCCGCAAATGATGTTTGCAGTAGTCAAGAGGTATTAAAACCACCACGTGAACCTGCTTTTGTGAAAGTGAAGCCCCTAACCGAAAAAGGGGCATTTATATCACAACTACGTTTATTCACCAAAAAGGAAACGACCGCCGTCAGGCGAGATCGCGTCCTCCTGCCCCTGCCAAGAACCGACCTGTCTTTTGGATGTGGCGGTCTCTTTATTGTTGCTCCGGACTGTCCAAATAGGAGATGAAGTCCGATTCCACCAGTTCGTAGTCCACCGAGGTTTGCGGACGTCCCAGTTGGTCCGTCCAGGCGTCCGGGTTGACGCGAAGGCGGCGGAAGCCCAGCTGTTCGTAGACATGCTGTGCCCGGGTGTTGAGCAGATTGGTGTCCAGCCGGATGATCTGGTACCCCTGTTCCCGGAACAGACCCTGGATGAACAGGCTGAGGATGCGCTTTCCCAATCCTTTGTTTTGCTGGTCTGCCCGGCAGATCTTGATCCCCATTTCGCAAACGCCATTTCCTTGGTTCCGATAGTTCATCTCGCCGATGGGCTGCCCGTCCAGGCAGATGATGTGCCGGCGGATGGTGTCGTCCGACTCTTGCCGAATCTGCTCTCGTATCCGCGCCTCGGTGGTGCCCAGGCCTTTGGGGAACCCGGCGTGAGCCATGACGGTTCCGTCGTTCCACCATTGGCAAAGCTGTGGGGCGTCTGCACATTCCGCATTGCGGATCAGAATGTTTTTGTATTCCAGATGCATCGGGTTGCCTCCTGGGGGCTTTTTGCCGATATTGTAGCCCGGAACGGCCGGTCTGTCAAGGCGGGAGGACCTGGCGCCCGGATGGGAAAAAAGACTGTAACAAAATTGAAAGAAATAGAGGGCTTGACAACCGGCCTCTGGGCGTTTATAATATGTTCGTTGTAACTGACGGACAACGAACACCCAGGTCATTTGACGGATGGGAGGGAGATTCATGGCTGAGATTCGGCTCAAGGAAAACGAGTCCCTGGACAGTGCGCTTCGCCGCTTCAAAAAGCAGTGCGCCAGGGCCGGCGTTATCCAGGAGGTCCGCAAGAGAGAGGCGTATGAGAAGCCCTCTGTCAAGCGCAAGAAAAAGTCCGAGGCCGCCCGTAAGCGGAAGTATCGCTGATGGACTGTCTACAGTTTGTACGTGAAGCGGGCGGCTCGCCCGCTTTATTTGTTTTCGAGGTAGGAGGGCAGGTATGCCTTTGTTTCGCCCCACTGTTTTGAGGGATCGGGCTGTCCAGATCACCCCGGCGCTGTTGGAGCGTCTGGGCGTGCGGGCCCTTTTGCTGGATGTGGACAACACGATCGCCGCCTTTACCTCTCACGAGCCGCTGCCGGATACCGTGGCGTGGGCAAAGGATCTGGTCCAAAGAGGCTACCGGGTGGTGATCGTTTCCAACAATTTTCGAAAGCGGGTTTCCGCTCTGGCCGCCCAATTCGGTCTGGACTGGATCGGCTTTGCCATGAAGCCCTTTCCCCACGGATATCTCCGGGCCCGGCGGATGCTGAAGGTCCCCTGCCGGGAGTGTGCCATCGTGGGGGATCAGATTTTTACCGATGTGGTGGGCGCGAATCTTTGTGGTATGAAGTCTGTGCTCTTAAAGCCCATTGAACTGGAGGAAGGCATTTCCTTTCGGATCAGGCGCTTTTTTGAGCGCGGATTGCGGAAAAAATATGAGCGTGAAAGGAAGAATGCATTATGAAAAACCCTGTTGAACGTCTGATCGAAGGCCTGCTGAAAAACGATCCCCACAAGGCAGCGCTGATCTGCTCGCCCCAGAACCGCCGGTATTTCACCCAGTTCCCGTCTTCTGCGGGGATCCTGCTGGTGACGGCTGCGGGGGCCTATCTGCTGCTGGATTCCCGCTATGCGGAGGCCGGCGGAAAGAAGGCCCAGTACTGCCAGGTCTCCGGATATACCAATCTGTCGGAGAAATTCGGCGAGATCATCCGGGCACAGGGCATCCAACAGATCTACATGGAGACCATGCGGATGACGGTGGCAGAGGCGCGCCGGTTTGAGGCGATCTTCCAGGAGCATGGGGCAGAGGGCGTTCTGGATGACTCTCTGGACAGCGCCATCCGTGTGCAGCGCATGGTGAAATCTCCCGAAGAGATCGCGAAGATGGAGGCCGCCCAGGCCATTACCGACGCCGCCTTCGACCACATCCTGGGGTACATCCGGGAGGGCGTCACCGAGCGCGAAATTGCCCTGGAGATCGAATTCTTCATGCGCCGGCAGGGTGCGGAAGGACTTGCCTTCCCGTCCATCGTCGCTGCGGGGCCTCAGGGCTCTCAGCCCCATGCGGTGCCCTCTGAGTACCCGATTCAGAAGGGCGATATGATCACGATGGATACGGGTGCGAAACTGGACGGCTACAATTCCGACATGACCCGCACGGTGGCGCTGGGCAAGCTCTCCGACGACAAGCGACATGTATACGAGACGGTGCTCAAGGCACACGTAGAAGCAATGAAGGTCGTGCGGCCCGGTGTGATCTGCAAGAGCGTGGACAAGGTCGCCCGGGATATCATCGACGCGGAGTACCCCGGGACCTTCGGCCACACCCTGGGCCACGGCGTGGGCCTGGATGTCCATGAATGGCCCGGCTTCTCCACACGGGACGAGACCCCCTGCGAGCCCGGCATGGTCATCACCGACGAGCCCGGGATCTATCTGCCCGGCCAGTGCGGTGTGCGCATTGAGGACATGGTGCTGGTCACGGAAGACGGTTACCGCAGCCTGACCCATTCCCCGAAGGAACTGATCGAACTCTAATAGCCCGAAAGAAACGGTTTTTTCAGATTTCCGGGAAAAAGCCTTGAAAAAAAGGGACTGATAGGGTATAATGGGCCCATGCTAAGTTTCGGATTTATTTCAGCGTATATTTTTGGAGGTCATTTTCTATGGTAACCGCAGGCGATTTCAGAAACGGCGTCACCTTTGAGATGGACGGCAGCGTGTACTCCATCATCGAGTTTCAGCACGTCAAGCCGGGCAAGGGCGCGGCGTTTGTCCGCACCAAGATCCGCAACGTGCTCACCGGAGCCGTGACGGAGAAGACGTTCAACCCCAATGACAAGTATCCCACCGCGTATATCGAGCGGAAGGACATGCAGTATCTGTATTCCGACGGCGAGCTCTATTACTTCATGGACAACGAGACGTATGAGCAGACGCCCATCAACTCCAGCATCCTGGGCGACAACTTCAAGTTCGTCAAAGAGAATATGGAATGCAAGGTCCTGTCCTATAAGGGCAATGTCTTTGGCGTGGAGCCGCCCAACTTCGTGGAGCTCCAGGTCACGGCCACCGAGCCGGGCGTCAAGGGCGACACCGCCACCAATACCCTGAAGCCTGCTACCCTGGAGACCGGCGCCACCATCCGCGTGCCGCTGTTCATCAATGAGGGCGAGATGATCCGCATCGACACCCGCACCGGTGAGTACATGGAGCGCGCTTAAAGCGCCTGCCTGTTCCCCACGTATTGAAGGAGGATCGATATGACGAATTCCGAACGCGCGTCCTATATCCGCGGCCTGATGGAAGGGCTCCAGCTGGACCCGGATGCCAAAGAGACCAAAGTTTTAAATGCCATCATCGATTTGCTGGATGACCTGTGCAATTCCATCGAAGAGCTGGAAGACGGCTTCGGCGAGCTGTCCGAGCAGGTGGATGAGATCGATGAGGATCTGGGCGATCTGGAAGAATCCTATTACGGTGACGACGAAGAGGATGAGGACGCCTGCGGCTGCGGACACTGCCATCACCATCATCACGACGAAGACGCCGAGTTCGAAGTGACCTGCCCCAGCTGCGGCGAAGCGATCACCCTGACCGACGAGATGCTCTCCGAAGGCGGGATCACCTGCCCCCACTGCGGCGAGACGCTTGAGTTCGACTTCGACGAAGACGACGCAGACGAGGATGATTGCTGCTGCTGCGAAGACAAGAAAGACGAGGAGTGATCTCTCCGCAGAAACCGTTTTGTCCCCGGGGAAACTCGGGGACATTTTTTGCATTCGTTCGGTTCTCGCGGCTTTTTTTACGAAAAATACCACCATTCTCCATATCTTGTGTTTTTTTTTGAAGAATCAACCAGAATATGTGGTTCCGTTCCTTTTTTCGACAAAAACTGAAGAGCGTTTGTGGTACAATCTCCCTGTGACAAGGGGAGAGACGAAACAGGCTCCCGGCGTGGCAAGCACCGGGAGCCTGTTTCAAGTTAGGGTCGTTATGACGCATGGGTGATCTGTAAGGACAGCTTGTCAGCGATCATGGCGATGAACTCACTGTTGGTGGGCTTTCCCCGGGTGTTGTGGATGGTGTATCCGAAGTAGGAGTTGAGCACGTCCACATCGCCCCGGTCCCAGGCTACCTCAATGGCGTGGCGAATGGCGCGTTCCACCCGGGAACTGGTGGTATTGTAGCGCTTTGCCACGCCGGGGTAGAGCTGTTTCGTCACCGCATTGATGATGTCCGGATCCTCCACTGCCATCATGATGGAGTCCCGCAGATAGTGATATCCCTTGATGTGCGCCGGTACCCCGATCTGGTGCAGAATCTCCGTGATCTCCTGCCGGATCCCGACAGGAGTGGGAGGGGTTGCAATCTGATCCCGAAGGGCATACAGCGAGAACATCCGGTCGATCATCTCCTCTTTGTTGAAGGGGGACAGGGCAAAGTACGTCGCACCGGCGCTCACCATCTCCCGTTCCAGGATGGGCGTGGTGTACGACGCCGCGACTATGTACAGCGGCCCCTTGCCCACCACAGGCGGAGCCACTGCGTGCATCACACCGATGGCATCCAACCCGGGCATGAACAGTTCCATCAACACGATCTGCGGATCCTTTTCTTGGATCGCTTTGACCAGCTCCAGCCCGTCTCTGGGGAGCAGAGTGACCTCTGCTCCCTTTTGACGCAGCTTTGCCAGGGCTTCCCGGTTCCATTCGCCGTCTTCCGAACTAATAATGACCTTTACCACTTTTTCCATCTCAAACCTCCTGTTCGGTGTAAAATGTGAATAAATCTTACCATAAGTTGCACCGCTTTGCAAGGGGTTTTCATGAAAAAATTGGAAAAATTTCTTTGGAGAATTTGGCGAATTCAATGGGAAAAACAACAAAAATGGTGTTCTGACTTACTTCGACATACTAGATATTGTGCATTCTCGGCACATTGTCTCGGCAAAGATCCCATATCCCCGGGTGGGATCTTTGGTAAAAACATGGGTCACTGCACCGGCCAGCTTTCCATCCTGGAGGATGGGACAGCCGCTCATGCCCTGAACGATGCCTCCGGTGCGCTCCAGCAGGACCGGATCCGTGACCCGTACCACCAGGTTTCGGGTCTGCTCGTCCCTGCGGCCGATCTCTTCGATCTCTGCTTCGTAGAAAGCGGGTCCGCTGTCGTCCAGCGTCACCATCAGCTGAGCGGCCCCCTCATGCACCTTATCTCGGGAGAGCACCTCCAGGGCTTCGCCAGCGGGGATCTCCCACAACTGTCCGTACACACCGGTCTCGTTGTTGGCGCTGAGGGTGCCCAGAGCTTCCTCCGAGGAAAAGTATCCGCGCAGCTGTCCCGGTTCATCGCGCTGGCCCTTGATGATTCCACACAAGGTGATGGGCGCCGGTTCTCCGCTTTTCAGACTGATGACCCCGCCCGCATCCATGTCACAGATCCCGTGTCCCAGGCCGGCAAAGGCCCCGGTCTCCGGATCGCAAAAGGTCAGAGTGCCGATCCCCGCGGCGCTGTCCCGGATCCACATCCCGGTCTTAAAGCTCCCTTCCGAGACCACCGGCGTCACGGTCGCTTGAAACGTCTTTTCCTCCCGCCGCAGCGTCAGGACCACCGGGTCTCCGGCGCTCTGGCCGATGATCCTGGCCACATCGGCGTTGTGGAGAAGCTCCTGACCGTTGGCCTCCAACAGATAATCTCCCGGTCGGATGCCGCTGTCCTTGGCCGGACACACAGGCCCCGACGCCGTATAAACCTCAGAAAGAGAGGCAACAATAACCCCATCGGAGAAGAGCTTGATGCCAAAGGCGGTGCCCAGGGGGATCACGTGATAGAGCGAGCTGCTTTCCGCTTCTGCAGCTGCCGGGGCGGCCTGCGCCTGCCCAGCCCGGTTGAAGGCCGAGGCCTCCACCCAACGGTCCTCCGGCGGCCAGATCCCAACATAGCCCAACATGAGGACAGCCGCAGTGCCCACGCTCAGCGCAAAGATCTTCAGGCTTTTGCATAAGGTCGCTCTTTGGATTTTGATTTTTTTCAAATGCTTCACCTTCCTTTGGGACAAAATAAAAGCATGGCTTTCGGTCCCGCTTTTACTTTGCCACCCGAGGCGAAAAAAATTTTTGCAAAGAATAACGTCCCTGCCAAAATGTGCAGGGACGCTTTCTATGGGATTGCGAGTGATGAGATCTATGTCAAAACCGCCTGGAAATCTTTCCGAAAGCGGGAGCTTTTGGTCTGTCCTTCCGCCGGACATTGGCAATGAATCGGCTGTCGCCGCTTCGGCCCGGCGGAAGGAACAGTGAGAGGAAGAAGTGCACTTGATGAAAAGATGCTTCCGTTGCGTTGTTCTTACTGTACTGCTCATTTATGAAGTCCTCGTGAGAAATTTATGAAGAATTTGTTAATTTGCGTGTGCGAAACCCATCGAAAATGGAAGATTTGACGAATCCGGTTGAAGAGGCTTGGAAAAAACCCCGGGGAAAGCCGGGTTTGGGTTGAAACCTCCGGCAATTTGTGCTATACTGACCTTTAAGTATCGGAAAAGGGAGGAAGAGCTTCTATGGGACCGGGTCCGCGCATTACGGTGATCTGCGGCCACTATGGCTGCGGCAAGACCAATCTGGCGCTGAATCTGGCGCTGGAAGCAGCGCAGACCGGTGAGACGGTGACCCTGGCAGACCTGGACGTGGTCAATCCGTACTTTCGCTCCTCTGAATATGGCCCTCTGCTGGAGAGCCATGGGATCCGGCTCATTGCGCCGGTCTTTGCGGGAACGACTTTGGATACGCCCACCCTGTCCGCCGCACTGTATTCCATTTTTGAGGACTCTGCCGGACGGGTGTGGATCGATGCCGGAGGGGACGATGTGGGAGCCACCGCACTGGGTGGACTGTCAGCAGGACTGAAAGCGGCAGGCTATGAGATGCTCTATGTCATCAACCGCTACCGGGTGCTCTCCCAGACCCCGGAGGAAGCAGCTTCCCTGTTGCGGGAGATCGAATCGGCTTCCCGGCTGAAGGCCACCGCGCTGGTCAACAATTCCAACCTGGGGGTGGAGACCCGCCGGGAGGCCCTGTTGGAGGCGCTCCCCTTTGCCCAGGAGACCGCCCGGCTGACCGGGCTGCCTCTGCTCTGGTCCACCGCCCCGGATTTCGTCGATCTGGGCGCGGATGCGGACCGGTTCAAAACGGTGCGAAGACTGGTCCGTTTCCCTTGGGAATGATCCCGGGATAGGATGTTCGATTTTGGTCAAAAAGGAAGGAATGGATATGGCGAAGATCATTGTAGACGAGTTGGTTTGTAAGGGCTGCTCCATGTGTGTGCACGCCTGTCCGTTGGGGCTGATCGCCCTGGCTCAAGAGGTGCTCAACGCAAAGGGGTATCATCCTGCCCGGCTGATGGAGCCGGAAAAATGTGTGGGCTGCGCTGCCTGCGCCACCATGTGTCCGGATACCGCCATCACGGTGGAGCGCTGAGCCCCGGTCCAACACGAAAAGGAGTGGTAAAAATGGCTGAAAAGGTTTTGATGAAGGGTAACGAGGCCCTGGCGGAGGCCGCCATTCGGGCGGGCTGCCACCATTTCTTCGGATATCCCATCACGCCCCAGACGGAGCTGGCGGCCTATATGGCCAAGCGGATGCCCCAGGTGGGGGGTACATATCTGCAGGCGGAGAGCGAGCTCGCCGCCGTCAACATGGTCCTGGGTGCGGCGTCCGCCGGCGTGCGCGCCATGACGTCCTCCTCCTCTCCTGGGGTGAGCCTCAAGGGCGAGGGTATCTCCTATATGGCCGGTTCCGATCTCCCCGCGCTGATCATCAATGTCCAACGGGGCGGCCCGGGCCTGGGGGGCATCCAGCCCTCTCAGGCGGATTATTGGCAGGCCACCAAAGCCGGCGGCCACGGGGATTTCCAGGTGCTGGTGTTCGCGCCCTCCACGGTCCAGGAGATGGTGGATCTGGTCAGCGACGCCTTCGACACCGCAGACAAATACCGCATGCCCGCCATGATTTTGGCAGACGGCATGCTTGGCCAGATGATGGAGCCTGTGGTGCTGCCGGAGGTTGGGGAAAAGCGCCCGGTGGAAAAGCCCTGGGCGGCCAACGGCCATCAGGATCGGCGTTTCCACAATGTGATCAATTCCCTGTACCTGACGCCGGAAAAGCTGGAGGATCTGGTGCTGGCCCGATATGAGCGGTACAAAGTGATCGAGGCCACCGAACAGCGGGCCGAGGAGTACCTCACTGAGGATGCCGAGCTGGTGGTTGTGGCCTATGGGGCCTCTGCCCGGGTGGCCCGCAGCGCGGTGAACAAGGCCCGGGAGCAGGGCAAAAAGGTGGGGCTCATCCGGCCCATCACCCTGTGGCCCTTCCCAAAGGATACCCTGAAGGCGGCTGCGGCCCATGTCCGGAAAATGCTCACGGTGGAAATGAGCATGGGTCAGATGGTTGACGACGTGCGTCTGGCGGTGGAATGCGCGATCCCGGTGGAGTTCTTTGGCCGCACGGGCGGGATCATTCCCACCCCTGCAGAAGTGCTGGGACAGATCGACCGGATGTTGACGGAATAAATGGCAATATAAGGCCCAAAACGGCCCGCTGGCGGCCGTGTATGGGACAGAAAGGAACTCCCTATGGCGATTGTATTTCAAAAACCCCATGCCCTCACAGACGCCCCCCTGCACTACTGCCCGGGCTGCACCCACGGCATCGTGCACCGCCTGGTGGCCCAGGCTTTGGATGAGCTGGGCATCGAGGGCCGTACCGTCGGGGTGGCCTCGGTGGGCTGCTCCGTCATGAGTTACGATTATTTTGCCTGCGATATGGTGGAGGCTCCCCACGGCCGTGCCCAGGCGGTTGCCACCGGCCTCAAGCGGGCCCTGCCCGACCGCGTGATCTTCACCTATCAGGGCGACGGCGATCTGGCGGCCATCGGGACCGCGGAGACCGTGCATGCCGCCACCCGCGGAGAAAACATCACCGTGATCTTCATCAACAACGCCATTTACGGCATGACCGGCGGGCAAATGGCCCCCACCTCGCTGCCGGGGCAGGTCACCCAGACCACCCCCTACGGCCGGGATACCAACACCGCCGGCTACCCGGTCCGGGTGTGCGAGCTGCTCTCCACCCTGGACGGCGTGGCCTTTGCCCAGCGGGTCACGGTGGACAGTGTGAAAAACGTGAACATCGTCTGCCAGGCCATCAAAAAGGCCTTCCAGAACCAGCTGGACGGCAAGGGCTACTCCATCGTGGAGGTCCTGTCCACCTGTCCCACCAACTGGGGCCTGTCCCCGGTGGAAGCGCTGGACTGGCTGCGGGACAACATGCTGCCGTACTACCCCCTCGGGGTGTACAAAGACGTAGAAGGTGGTGTCAAGAAATGAAGGACCTGAATATCGTCTTCGCAGGCTTTGGCGGACAGGGCGTGCTGTTTGCCGGCAAGGTCACCGCCTATGCTGGTCTGCTGGCCGGGAAGGAGCTCTCCTGGCTGCCGTCCTACGGCCCGGAGATGCGCGGCGGCACGGCCAACTGCAGCGTCTGTATCTCCGATGAGCCCATCGGTTCGCCGCTGGTCACTGCGCCCAACGTGCTGGTGGCCATGAACCTGCCTTCCCTGGATAAATTCATTTCTGCCGTGGAGCCAGGCGGCCTCGTGCTCATCGACAGCACGCTCATCGACAAACAGGTGGACCGCACGGACCTCTCGGTGTTTGAACTGCCCGCCACCGCATTGGCGGAGGAACAGGGCCTGCGGGGCCTGTCCAACATGATCCTGGTGGGCAAGCTGTTCCAGCAGGCCTGCATCGGCAGTGCCCCCACGGCCTTCTGCACCGAAGAGATCCTGGACCAGGCCATGCAGAAGTGCATCCCTGCCCGGCGCGCCGCCATGCTGGACCTCAACCGCAAGGCCGTCTCCCTGGGCGCGCACCTGTGACCGCAAAACCACTGGAGGGACTTCCATGAACGTCAAATTGATCACCTACACGCCCGACCCGGAAAAGACCGTGGCCTGCGCTGCCAAGCTGTGCTATGCCGCCTCCGATATCGATACCCTCTATGACGGCCTCACTCCGGAGAAGGTCTCCGCCTTTCTGGACCACCTGAACGCGATGGGCCATGAAAGCCCCATCGAGCACGCCAGCTTCACTTTCGGGATCGAGGGCGTTTCCCGTTCCCTGCTGGCCCAGATCACCCGGCACCGCATCGCTTCCTTCTCCGTCCAGAGCCAGCGGTATGTCCGGGAGGACTCCTTCGAGTACGTCCTGCCTCCGGAGATCGAAGCAATCCCCGCCGCAAAGGCGGAGTTTATCGCCGCTATGGAGGAGGACGCCCGGCACTACGAGCGCCTGGCAGAGCTCCTCAAGGAAAATCACGTGAAAGAGCTGATGGACGCCGGAGAGGATGAAAAGTCCGCCCGGCGCAAGGCGGAGAAGATGTCCATCGAGGATGCCCGCTTCGTTCTGCCCAACGCCTGCACCACCAAAATGATCGTCACCATGAACGCCCGCTCCCTGATGAATTTCTTCTCTCTGCGCTGCTGCAACCGCGCCCAGTGGGAGATCCGCGAGCTGGCCACCCGCATGCTCCGTCTCGTCCGGGAGGTGGCGCCCCATCTGTTCCAGAACGCTGGCCCTGGCTGTGTGCGGGGCGCCTGCCCGGAGGGCGGTATGTCCTGCGGAAAGGCGGCGGAGATCCGGGCCCAATTTCAAAACCTCTAAGGAGGGCTTTCTGTGAGCTTGATCGTTCTGGAAGGGCTGGACGCGGCAGGGAAGGGGACCCAGTCCCAGCTGCTGACGGAGTATTTGGCGGCCCGGGGCCGGGCGGTGCGGAAGATCTGCTTTCCCGATTATGATTCGCCCTCCTCGTCGCTGGTGAAAATGTATCTGGCCGGGGAATTCGGCACGTCTCCGGATGAGGTGAATCCCTATGCCGCGGCGGCGTTTTACGCGGTGGACCGCTTCGCAAGCTACCAGAAGGACTGGAAAAAGGATTACCGGAACGGCGTGACGATTTTGGCGGACCGGTATGTGACGGCCAACCAGATCTTCCAGCTGGAGAAACTGCCCCGGGAGCAGTGGGAGGATTTCCTCCTGTGGGTGGAGGATTTTGAATACGGCAAGCTGGGCCTGCCCCGCCCCGCCCGGGTGATCTTCTTGGATATGCCGGTGGAGGTCTCCCAGAAGCTGCTGCTCAAGCGGTATCACGGGGACGAAAACCAAAAGGATATCCACGAGAGCGACCGGGCTTTTTTAGAGCGCTGCGCGGTATGCGCCCGCTTTGCCGCCCAACAGCTGGGCTGGCAGGTCGTCCCCTGTGCTCAGGCAGGCGAGCCGCTTCCTGTCGAAGAGATCCACCGGCGGGTGCTGGCTGCTTTGGCGTAAAGGCCCTGCAGTTCGGACTAAAACCTCTCAAGAAAGGAAATACTGACTATGATTGCCATTCTGTTTGCCCCCGGTTTTGAAGAAGTAGAGGCCATTGCCCCGGTGGATATCCTCCGGAGGGCCGGGCTGGAGGTCCGCATCGTGGGCGTGGGCGAGGAAGAGATCCCCGGCTCCCATGGGATCACGGTGCGGGCAGATCTCCCGGTGGAGGCCGTGGATCCCGACGCATGCGAAGCCCTGGTCCTGCCCGGCGGAAAGGTGGGCACCGAGAACCTGGAGGCGTCCCCGGCTGTCCAGCGGCTCATCGACATCTTCGCCGCCCGGGGAAAGCTCATCGCCGCCATCTGTGCCGCCCCCTCCATCCTGGCTCACAAGGGCCTGCTGCGTGGCCGCACCGCCACCAGCTATCCATCCTTCCAGCACGCCCTGGTGGAGGGCGGCGCCCAGCTCACCCAGGAGCCCGTGGTGCTGGACGGTCCGTTCCTCACCGCGAAGGGCATGGGCGTGGCCACGCAGTTTGGCCTGAAGCTGGCCGCACTGCTCACCGATCCTCAGACCGCCGATGGGATCCGCGATTCCATCCAGTGGCAGGACTGATCCCAACCCATAGTCAGACCGCGGCTTTCGGGCCGGAAAGGAGTTCAACATGAGCGCATACAACGATCCCGGCGGGAGAGATCCCCGTTCCGGACAGCCCTCTGGGCAGCCCAAAGGCCCAGAAGGCGGCCGGGAGGGGTTCAAGCTGACCATCGACGAGCGGGACCTGATGACTGGCAGCTACGATCCCGCCCCCCTGCGCAGCGCGTCCGATCCCTATCCCGCCACGCCCTACAGCCGTACCGAGGCCTATACCTCCGAAGCGGACCGCCGCCGGGAGAAAAAGGCAGCGCGCCAGCGCAACCGTCTCAAGGCCCGCAAGAACAAGCGGGTGTTCCAGCTGGTCTGGCTGTGCATGGTGCTCCTGCTCTCCTTCACGCTGGCCTCCTATCTCATCACCGGCGCGGACGATTTCCTGGGAAAGGGCCGCACCACCGGTTCCACGAAGGTCACGGTGCCGGAGAGCCCCACCGAGGAGGAGATCGCACAGCTGTTGTATGACTGCGGCGCCATCCGTAAGACGGAGTTCTTTACCCTGTACTGCAAGATCACCTCCGACGCCAAAGAGTTCCAGCCCGGCACCTACCAGCTGAGCACCGATATGGACTACCAGGACATCATCACCACCCTGGAGGGCGGCAACGATGACCGGGAGATCGTCACCGTCACCTTCCCGGAGGGCATCAACACCCTGGAGGCCGCCGCGCTGCTGGAGGAAAACGAGGTCTGCACCGCCCAGGAGTTCCTGGACGCGGTGAATTCCGGCGAATTCGGAAAATACGACATGATCGGCGAGCTGACCGACCTGTCCGACCGCTACTTTGACCTAGAGGGCTACCTGTTCCCCGACACCTACGATTTCTACAAGGACGAGGAGCTGGAATCCGTGGTGGGCAAGCTGCTCAACAACTTCCAGGTGAAGATGTCCGACTCCATGACCGCCATGATCCAATCCTCGGGCATGACCCTGGACCAGGTCATCACCCTGGCCTCCATCATCCAGGCGGAGGCCGCCACCCAGGCGGACATGTTCGATGTCTCCTCTGTCCTGCACAACCGCCTGAATTACGGCGCAGACTACGGCATCTACGGCCTGGCCTGCGACTCCACCACCTTCTATCCCTATCGGGACGAGGCGTCCATCCCGGCTGCGGGGGCCCTGCAGTACGGCGCCTACGACACCTACCAGATCGAAGGCCTGCCTCCCGGACCCATCTGCAATCCCGGCATCGCGGCCATCCGCGCCGCCCTGCGTCCCAGCGACAGCGACAACCTCTACTTCTGCCACGACGCGGACGGAAACGCCTATTACGCTACCAACGAAGAGGATCACTATGCCAATCTGATCCTGGCCGGGCTGGTGGAAGAATGACCGCCCTGGAACGCCTGCCCCGCCCGGAGCTGCTTTCTCCCGCGGGAGATATGGAACGGCTGCGGGCGGCCGTGGCCTTTGGCGCCGACGCGGTATATCTCTCCGGCAAGAGCTTCGGGATGCGTTCCGCTCCCGCCAATTTCGGCCCGGAGGAGCTTCGGGAGGCCGTGGAGTATTGCCACCGCCGGGGCGTCAAGGTCTACGTGGCCTGCAATACCTTGCCCCGCAATGAAGAGCTCACCGTTCTGCCGGATTTTCTCCGGCAGTGCGCCGCCGCCGGGGCGGATGCCTTCATCGTCTCGGACCTGGGCGTGCTGTCCCTGTGCAAAAAATATGCGCCCCATGTGGCGCTGCACATCTCCACTCAGACCGGCATCGTGAACTATGCCGCCGCCCGGACCTGTGCGGAGCTGGGCGCCCAGCGGGTCATCCTGGCCCGGGAAGTGCCCCTGGGGGAGATCCGCGGCATCCGTGCCAACACCCCGGAAAGCCTCACCCTGGAGGCCTTTGTCCACGGGGCCATGTGCGTGTCCTTTTCCGGCCGCTGTCTCCTGTCCAATTACATGACTGGCCGGGACTCCAACCGGGGCGAATGTGCCCAGCCCTGCCGTTGGGAGTACACCCTCATCGAAAAAGAGCGTCCCGACCGTGCCTTCACCCTGCTGCAGGAGGAAAAGGGCGCTTACGTGTTCAATTCCAATGACCTGTGCATGATCTCCCATCTGCCCGCCCTGATCCGGGCCGGTGTGGGTTCCTTCAAGATCGAGGGACGGGCAAAATCCGCCTACTACGTGGCCACTGTCACCGCCGCCTACCGCCGTGCCATCGACTTCTTTCTGGAGCACCCGGACGACCCCCTGCCGGAGGACATCCTGGCAGAGACCGAAAAGATCAGCCATCGGGCGTATTCCACCGGGTTCTACTTTGGCGGCGAGCCCGGTCAGACCACCGACCGCAGCCAGTACACCCGCAAGTACGAGCTGGCGGCCATTGCCCAGGGGAGAGAGGGCGGATATGTCCGGCTCACCCAGCGCAACCGTTTCTTTCAGGGGGACACCGTGGACGTGCTCCAGCCCGGTATGCCGCCCTTTACCGCCCCGTTGGAGCATCTTTTCGATCAGGATCTCTCGCCCATTTCCTCTGCGCCTCACGCCGAGATGACCGTCCTCTGGAAAACAGACGCGCCCGTACAACCCGGCGCATTTTTGCGGATCTGCCGGTCCTGAGCGGGGAGATAGCTCTCGGCCTCAACAAAAACCGGTACCCTCTCATCGGGGGTACCGGTTTCATTTTCCTCAAGCACAAAAACGCACCCCAAACCGGGATGCGTTTTTTGGAGCGGACGACGAGGATCGAACTCGCTACCTCCACCTTGGCAAGGTGGCGCTCTACCAGATGAGCTACGCCCGCACTTTTCGGCGACAAGAGACAGTATACCTGATTTGCCCCCGTTTGTCAACAGGAAAATGAAAAAAAGTCCGTGGCCCCGGTCCGTGGCCGGACTGGCCTGTGTCGCGGCCCCTGCCGGGGCAGGGCAAGTCGCGCCTCGCGCGTTCCGCGCTGACGCTTGCTGGACGAAAATGGGTCGTCGCGCCCTCTAGCCTGCAAAACCGGCCAGTGGCCCCACCCGCCGCCCCCGTCTCGCCGCCTGCGCCACTCGGCGCAGGCGCTTTTGCTTCGCAAAAGGGGGTGTTCCTTCAGAACACCCTCGCGAGACGGCCCGTGCCCGGGCAGGGCAAGCCGCGCCCAAGCCCCTACTTTATTCCAGTAAGTCGTCGCGCCCGCCGGTGGCCCGGCAGGCCTGTGTCGCGGGCCTGCGTGTACTTGAAAAAAGTGGGTCGTCGAACCCCGGCAGTTTACATAATTCACATTTCACACAACTAAACTCGCCCTGCAAGCCCTTCTTCCCGCCACGACTCCGCCCAAACTCCTTCCAGCCCACTTCCTGCCCCTTTTTGCCCCTTTCTGGTCCACTTCCGGTATGGTTCAGGCCCAGTTTTGACCCTTTCCCGACATTTGTTCAAATATGAACAAATTGTAAATTTTCAATTTTTTTCAAAAAAGTTTCCCTCCCCAGGGAAACTTTACCCCTTTTAATAGGGGATATATGGAGGGGTCCGTAGCCGGACTGGCCCAGTCGCGCATCGCGCGTTCCGCGCTGATTCCTACAAAAATCAAAGCGAGTCGTCGCGCCCACTACTCCGCAAAACTCGCCAGCTTCTCCTGCGAAAACCGCCAACTTGCACAAACCTCGCCGTAACCCCTCGATTTCCCGCTCCAAACCGCTCAATTCCGCCCTGAAACCATCCGGAACCGCACTTCACCCCACCGAAAATTTCCATCTCGCCCGCCCACCCGCCTCCCCCGTCTCGCCACCTGCTTCGCAGGCGCTTTTGCTCCGCAAAAGAGGGGGATGGGGTCCAAGGTCAGACCCCATCCCCCCGCGAGACGGCAGCCGGTGGCCTGGCAGGCCAAGTCGCGCCTTGGTTTCATTCATTCAAACAGATCCTTTCCGCGCCGAAAGTGTCTGCAACCCGCCCAAACCCCCAAAAAACAGGCCGGGACCCGGCCCGTTGGGGCCCGATCCCGGTCCTTTGCTCCACAGGGTGCGTGTTCGGGCTCACTCGCCCAGATCCACCTCGCAGGCCTCGCACTCCTCCAGCTCGCCCACAATGGGCACCGGATCGATGCCGATGCGCCGGTAGTAGTCGGAAACGGCGGCCTTGATGGCCTGTTCCGCCAGCACCGAGCAGTGGATCTTCACCGGCGGCAGCCCGTCCAGGGCCACCATCACGGCCTTGTTGGTCAGCTTCAGGGCCTCCTCGATGGGCTTGCCCTTGATGAGCTCCGTGGCCATGGAGCTGGTGGCGATGGCCGCCCCGCAGCCGAAGGTCATGAAGGACACGTCGGTGATGATGTTGTTTTCCACTTTGATATACATCCGCATGATGTCGCCGCACTTGGGGTTGCCCACCTCGCCGACGCCGCTGAAATCCTTCATTTCGCCCACGTTGCGGGGATGGGCGAAATGTTCCATCACTTTTGCGCTGTATGCCATGTTCCTCTTCCTTTCCGGTTGTCAGTCCAAATGGTAGACCAGTTCGCCCTTCTGGATCCGTTCCCACAGGGGAGACATGCTCCGCAGGCGGTCAATGATGGGCGGCAGGACCTCCAAAATGTAGTCCACGTCCGCCTCGGTGTTGTAGTCGCCCAACGAGAGCCGCAGGGAGCCGTGGGCCACCTCGTGGGGGAGGCCGATGGCCAGCAGCACGTGGCTGGGGTCCAGTGAGCCGCTGGTGCACGCCGAGCCCGAGGAGGCCGAGATGCCGTTGAGGTCCAGCAGCAGCAGCATGGATTCGCCCTCCACGCCCTCGAAGCAGAAGCTCACGTTGCCGGGCAGGCGCTTTTCCGGGTCGCCGTTGAGGTGGCTGCGGTCGATCTTGGAGAGCCCCGCGATGAGCCGGTCCCGCATGGGGATGAGCCGGGCCTGCCGCTGGGCGATGGTGGAACACGCCTCCCGAATGGCCGTGGCCAGGCCCACGATGGACGCCACGTTTTCGGTGCCGCCGCGCTTGCCCCGCTCCTGGGCGCCGCCGTCCAGGAAATTGGGCAGCACCACGCCGGAACGCACGTACAGCGCGCCGATGCCCTTGGGGGCGTGGAGCTTGTGGCCGGACAGGGACAGCATGTCGATGTTCTGGGCCTTCACGTCGATCTCCACCTGGCCCACGGCCTGCACCGCGTCGGTGTGGAACAGCACCCCGTGCTGTCTGCACACCGCCCCGATCTCCGGGATGGGCTGCAGGGTGCCGATCTCGTTGTTGGCGTACATGATGGTCACCAGGGCGGTCCGGTCGGTGAGGGCGGCCTCCACCTCCTGGGCGGAGACGATGCCGTTGCGGTGCACCGGCAGATAGGTGACTGTAAAGCCCTCCTTTTCCAGGGCCTGGCAGGTGTGCAGCACGGCGTGGTGCTCAAAAGCCGTGGTGACGATGTGGTTCTTGCCCTTCTTCAGCCCGGCCTTGGCCGCGCTCTTGATGGCCCAGTTGTCGCTTTCCGTGCCGCAGCTGGTGAAGTAGATCTCGTTGGGCTTGGCGCCCAGGGCCTGGGCAACGGTGGCCCGGGCCTCCTCCAGCGGGGCTCTGGCCGCCTGGCCCAGGGAATACAGACTGGAGGGATTGCCGTATATTTCCCGATAGAAGGGAAGCATGCTCTCCAGCACCTGGGGGGAGACAGCGGTGGTCGCGGCGTTGTCCGCGTAGACCTTTCTGTCCATGGGTTCAGGACTTCCTTCCTTTTTGTGATTTGAGGGGTTCATTTCTCCTGCACTCCTAAATATACACCATTTTGGTATACTTTGCAACCCCCTGGGCCCAAAAAGACAAAAAATCTTTCGCCGCCCTCCGCCGCCTGGAGCATATTCCCGCAAAAGGGGCCTAAACTGGAAATATCTGGGGGGAAGCGGGACCAAAACTTGACAGCGGACGGGAAATAGCGTAAAATACTACCATCCCTTTTTTTGGGCTTTTGGCGGAGGCGCGGCGCGCCCCGCATTCGGATATAGACTGTTGAACGTCGAAAACCATCCAAATTTACAGCATCAAAGGAGCATATTTGTGGCAGAAAAAAAGAATAGCAGAGCAAGATCGGTGGAGGCGGCCGGCAAGGCCGCCGACCAGGTCCTTTCCGGCGTCGAAAATCCCCCGCGCATCGGGAAGATCGCGGGGCCCGGCGGGCGGCTGTCCGGCCGGGGCGGAAAGGCCGCCGGGCAACAGGCGGCCCGGCAGGGGACCAGACCCGCCGGAACGAAGCAGCCGGCAGCGGCCAAGCAGCCGGCAGCGGCGAAACAGCCCGCAGCGGCGAAACAGCCGGCAGCGGCCAAGCAGCCCGCAGCGGGCAAGCAGGCGGCCCCGGCCCGGCAGAAGGCCGCCGGCCGGGGGAAGACCCGGCTCTCCGCCCCCAGCGCCCCGGCCCAGCGGGCCCCCGCCGCCCCGGCGGCGGCCCAGAGCGCCGGCACCCGGGCCAAAAAGCTGCCCCGGCAGACGGGGAAAAAGAACGACGACGCCCTGCGGGTGTACTTTTTGGGCGGGCTCAACGAGATCGGCAAGAATTTCACCGTGTACGAGTGCCGGGGCGACATGGTCATCGTGGACTGCGGCCTGGCCTTTCCCGACGACGAGATGCTGGGCGTGGACCTGGTCATCCCGGATTTCACCTTTGTGGAGAAGAACCGGGACCGGATCCGGGGGGTGGTCATCACCCACGGCCACGAGGACCACATCGGGGCGGTCCCGTACCTGCTCAAGACCCTGAACGTGCCGGTGTACGGCACGGCGCTGACCATCGGGCTCATCGAGAGCAAGCTGCAGGAGCACGGCCTCACCGGCTCGGCCCGGCTGGTGGTGACCCCGGCGGGGTCCCACATCCGCCTGGGGTGCATGGACGTGGAGCTCATCCACGTGAACCACTCCATCGCCGACGCGGTGGCCCTGGCCATCCACACCCCGGCGGGGGTGGTGGTGCACACCGGAGATTTCAAGATCGACTGCACCCCGGCAGAGGGGCGGATGATCGACCTGGCGCGGTTCGCCGAGCTGGGGAAGGAGGGGGTGCTGGCCATGCTGGCGGACTCCACCAACGCGGAGCGCCCGGGCTACACCCAGACCGAGCAGACGGTGAACAACTCTCTGGACACGCTGTTCATGCGGGCCCAGGGGAAGCGGATCATCGTGGCCACCTTCGCCAGCTCCATCAGCCGGGTGCAGATGATCATCAACTGCGCGGTGAAATACGGCCGCAAGGTGGCCCTGTCCGGCCGCAGCATGGTGAACGTCATGGGCATCGCCGAAAAGCTGGGGTATCTGCACATCCCCCAGGGCGTGCTGGTGGACCTGAACCTCATCAACCGCTATGAACCGGGCCAGCTGGTGCTCATCACCACCGGCAGCCAGGGGGAGCCCATGTCCGCCCTGACCCGCATGGCCTTTTCCGACCACCGCCAGGTGGCCATCAATCCCAACGATTTCATCATCCTCTCCGCCCGGCCCATCCCCGGCAACGAAAAGACCGTGGGCGCCGTGGTGGATGAGCTGCTCAAACAGGGCTGCACGGTGATCTACGAATCCATGTACGAGGTGCACGTGTCCGGCCACGCCTGCCAGGAGGAGCTGAAGCTCCTGCAGGGGCTGGTGCGGCCCAAGTATTTCATCCCCGTCCACGGGGAACAGAAGCACCTGCGCAAGCACGCGGGCCTGGCCCAGGCCATGGGCGTGCCGGAGGAGAACATCTTCGTGGGCACCATCGGCAGCGCGGTGGAGCTCAGTCAAACCGCCATGCGGCAGATCGCCGACGTGCCCGCCGGGGACGTGCTGGTGGACGGCCTGGGCGTGGGCGACGTGGGCAGCGTGGTGCTGCGGGACCGCAAGCAGCTGGCCGAGGGCGGGCTCATCGTGGCGGTGTGCTCCATCGACGGGGCCACCGGGCATGTGGTCTCCGGGCCGGACGTGGTGTCCCGGGGGTTCGTGTACGTGCGGGAATCCGAGGAGCTGATGGAGGAGGCCCGCCGGCTGGTGCGGGACACCCTGGAGGCCTGCGCCCATCAGCACATCCGGGACTGGGGCAGTCTCAAGCAGAGCGTGAAGGAGGAGCTCTCCCGGTATCTGTACCGGAAGACCCAGCGCAGCCCCATGATCCTGCCCATCCTGCTGGAAGTGTAAATGCAAGATCCGCCGGGAGCTCCCCGGTGCAAGAAAGGCGGTGGACGGCACGTGAGGAAACGGAAGGTGTGGGTCATTTCCCCCTTGTTTTACGGGATGGGCGCGGCCATGCTGGCCATGGGCGCCTTCACCTGGCAGTATGACCATCTGGCGGCGCTGGTGGAGCTGACCGCCGCCGTGCTGTGCCTGGCGGGGGTGGGGGCCTCCGATCTGCTGTACCACCGGAACGTGAACCGGGCCCTGCGCAGCGCCGAGCGGGTGCTCACCGCGGCGGAGCTGGAGGCGCTGGAGAACTTCGGCCTGCCGGTGGCGGTGGCCGCCCCCGCCGGGGACGTGGTGTGGGCCAACGGGGCCTTTGCCCGGTCCCTGGGGGCCCGGCACGACTATGTGGGGGTGAACGTGCAGACGTACCTCTACCCCCGGACCCTGCGCCAGGTGATGGACGCCGCCGGGGTGGCGGTGACCCACCGGGGCCGGGAATACTCCGTGTACGGGGCCCCGGCCCGGGACGGCGCCAGCATCCTGTATTTCGTAGACGAGACGGACTTTAAGGCCATCGAGAAGGAGCACCGGGAGCAGCGGGTGGTGGTGTGCATGGCGGCCTTCGACAACCGGGAGGAGTTGGTCCACGACAGCGTGGGCGGGGACGATTCCCGGGTGACCGCCGAGGTGGAGGCCGTGCTGCGCCGCTGGGTGGTGGAGGAGATGGGCGGATTCATCCGCCGGTACTCCACCGGCCGGTATGTGATCCTCACCGACGACGCCCACGTGGAGGCCGCCAAGCAGAAGCGCTTCCGGGTGCTGGACGACGTGCGGAGCGTGAAGAACGCCGGCGGCATGAGCGCCACGGTGTCCATCGGCGTGGGGCGGGGGGCCGCCTCCGCCGCGGAGAGCGAGAGCTGGGCCCGGCAGGCCCTGGACATGGCCCTGGGCCGGGGCGGCGACCAGGTGGCGGTGAAGGCGCCGGAGGACACCTATGAGTTCTTCGGGGGCAACTCCAAGGGCGTGGAAAAGCGGGACAAGGTGCGCACCCGGGTCATCGCGGCCACGCTGACCGACCACGTGAAGGACAGCGACCGGGTGTTCATCATGGGGCACAAGAACTCCGACCTGGACAGCCTGGGCTCCGCCGTGGGCCTGTGGGCGGCCATCACCAAGGGGCTGGAGAAGCCGGCTGCGGTGGTGGTGGCCCGGGGACAGAGCCTGGCGGGGGTGCTCATCGACCGGGTGGAGCGGGCCTATCCCGGCCAGCGGGTGTTCATCAGCCCGCCGGAGGCGGTGCAGAACGCCACGGACCGCTCGCTGCTCATCGTCACGGACACCCATTCGGTGAACCTGGTGGAGAGCCGGGAGCTGCTGGACCGGGTGCCCCGGGTGGTGGTGGTGGATCACCACCGGATGATGGTCTCCCACATCACCAACGCGCTGATCTTCTACCATGAGCCCTATGCCAGCTCCGCCAGTGAGATGGTCACCGAGCTGGTGCAGTACATCAAGGCCTCCGCCATCGACGGGGTGGACGCCGAGGCCCTGCTGGCGGGGATCTCCCTGGACACCAAGAATTTCATCATGCACACCGGCGTGCGCACCTTCGAGGCCTCGGCCTTCCTGCGGCGGCGGGGGGCGGACACCGTGAACGTGAAGCGGCTGTTCTCCGGCAGCATGGAGGACTACAAGCTCAAGGCCCAGCTGGTCTCCGGGGCGGAGATCTACCGGGGCTGCGCCATCGCCCTGTCCGGGATGGAGCAGAACGGGATGCGGGTGGCGGCCGCCCAGGCGGCCGACGAGCTGCTGTCCATCCAGGGGGTGCGGGCGTCCTTCGTGCTGTTCCGGCAGAGCGGCGGGGTGAACATCTCCGCCCGGAGCCTGGGGGACCTGAACGTGCAGGTGATCCTGGAGGGCTTTGGCGGCGGCGGGCACTTCTCCGGCGCGGGGGCGCAGATCCCCAACGCCAGCGTGGTGCAGGTGCGCCGGGAGCTGCTGGCCGCCCTGGACCGCTATCTGAACGAGGAGAGCAAAAAGGGATGAGGAGGCGTTCCGGCGGGGCACGGGCCGGTTTTGAACGCAAAAAAGGCCGTTTGCGGACGGTTTGAGCCAACTTTTGGAAAGGATGAGGCAAAATGAAAGTGGTACTGCTGCAGGACGTGAAGTCCATTGGGAAGAAGGGCGAGCTGGTCAATGTCTCCGACGGGTACGCCCGGAACTTCCTGCTGCCGCGGAAGCTGGCCAAGGAGGCCAACGCCCAGGCCATGAACGAGCTGAAAAACGCCGAGGCGGCCCGGGAATACAAGCTGAGGACCGAAAAGGAGAACGCCGAGAAGGCGGCCCAGGAGCTCTCCGGCAAGACGGTGAAGATCCGGGGGAAGGCGGGCCAGGGCGGCAAGTTGTTCGGATCGGTGACGGCCCGGGAGCTGGCGGAGGAGATCAAGCGGCAGCTGGATGTGGACGTGGACAAGCGGAAGATCGTGCTGGAAAACGACATCAAGGCCTTTGGCACCTACACCTTCGAGGTGAAGCTGTACGCCGGCGTCACCGCCACGATGCACGCGGTGGTGACCGAATAGGCCCGAAACGGCCCCAAGGAAGGGAGGAACGGCCATGTCACAGGACAATATCACCCCGGCGCAGGGCCTGGAGCCGCTTCTGGCGGGGGGACAGCTGCCCTTCAGCCAGGAGGCGGAGCAGTCGGTGCTGGGGGCCATTCTGCTGGAGCCGGAGACCCTCACCGAGGTGGCGGAGATCCTGCCCCGGGCGGACTTTTTCTACGCCGTGAAGAACCGGATGATCTACGGCGCCATGCTCAGCCTGTTCACCGTGGGCCGTCCGGTGGACCTGGTGACGGTGCTGGAGCACCTGCGGGAGACCGAGGGCTTTGACGAGGAGAACGACCGGGTGTACCTGTTCGACCTGGCCAAGCTGGTGCCGGTGCTCTCCAACGCGGCGGTGTATGCCCGGATCGTCCGGGAAAAATACGACGTGCGGGTGCTGGTGCAGGCCGCCCGGGAGATCCTGAAGGACGCCCTGGAAAGCGGCGAGCCCTCCTCGGTGCTGCTGGACGCGGCGGAGCAGAGGATCTTCGACATCCGCCGGGGGAAGAGCATGCAGGGCCTGACCCCGGTGAAGGAGGTCCTGCTGGAGACCTTCGACCGGCTGGACAAGCTGAATTCCGCGGACCGGGACCGGTATCGGGGCATCCCCACGGGGATCGTGGAGCTGGACAACACCATCACCGGGCTCAACCGGTCCGACCTGATCATCCTGGCGGCCCGGCCCGGCATGGGCAAGACCAGCCTGGGGCTCAACATCGCCCGGCACGTCAGCCTGCGGGCCAAGCGGCGGGTGGCGTTCTTCTCCCTGGAAATGGCCAACGAACAGCTGGCCTCCCGGCTGCTGTCCGGCGAGGCGGTGGTGGAGGGCACCAAGCTGCGCAGCGGCGACCTCTCCGAGAACGAGTGGGCCAAGCTGGTGGAGGCCGGGGACGTGCTCTCCAAGGGAGAGCTGTATTTTGACGACAGCGCGGAGATCACCGTGCCGCAGATCAAGGCCAAGGTGCGGCGGCTGGGCGGGGTGGACCTGATCATTGTGGACTACCTGCAGCTGATGAGCTCCGGGCGGCACATCGAGAACCGGGTGCAGGAGGTCACGGAGATCACCCGGAGTTTGAAGGTCATGGCCAAGGAGCTGGACGTGCCCGTGGTGGTCATGTCCCAGCTGCGCCGGGCCACCGAGCGCACCCGGGACCATGTGCCGGGGCTTTCGGAGCTGCGGGATTCGGGCTCCATCGAGCAGGACGCGGACATCGTCATCTTCCTGCACCGGGAAGGCTACAACGCGGCCAGCGAGGGCGGGGAGATCACCGAGGACATGGACCCCACGGCGGCGCAGCTCATCGTGGCGAAGAACCGCCACGGCGAGACGGTGCGCATCGACGTGCACTGGCAGGGCGAATACATGCGCTTTACCTCCCGGGAGGTCCTGCGCAATGGATAGGGGACCCTTCCCCCAGGCGGAGCTGGACCGGCTGCCCGACACGGGCCGGGTGGTGGTGGGGGTCTCCGGCGGGGCGGATTCCTGCGCCCTGAGCCACTGGCTGGCGGGGCGGATCCCCCGGGAGCGGCTGCTGCTGGCCCACGTGAACCACGGCCTGCGGGGGGAGGAAGCCCTGCGGGACGAGGCGTTCGTCCGGGACTTTGCCGGGCAGCTGGGGCTCCAGCTGCAGGTGGAGCGGGCCGACACCCGGGCCTTTGCCCGGGAGCGGGGCCTGGGCCTGGAGGAGGCGGGGCGGATGCTCCGGTACGGCTTTTTTGCTCGGCTGGCCCCGGGGGACGACGATCGGATCCTCACCGCCCACACCGCCGACGACAACGCGGAGACGGTGCTGCTGCGGGCGGCCCGGGGAACGGGGCCCAAGGGCCTGGGGGGCATCCCCCCGGCGCGGGGGAAGGTGCTGCGGCCGTTTTTGGGGGTGACCCGGGCCCAGACCGAGGCCTATTGCCGGGCGGAGGGGATCCCCTTTGTGACGGACAGCAGCAACCTGGACCCGGGGTTTTCCCGGAACCGGGTGCGGCTGGAGGTGCTCCCCGCCCTGCGGCAGATCAATCCCCGGGCCGTGGAGGCCATTGCCCGGGCGGCGGCGCTGCAGCGGGAGATGACCGATTTTGTGGAGGACCAGGCGGAGGCCCTGCTGCGGCGGGCCCGGCTCCCCTATGGGCTCTCGGCCCAGGTGCTGGGAGAGGCCCCGGCGTTTCTTCGGCAGACGGCGGTGAAGCGCTGGCTGGAGGAAAAGCAGCCCCGGGACCTGGAGGAAAAGCACATCCAGGCGGCGCTGGCGGTGCTGGAGGCCGGCGGGGCGGCCCCCCTGCCCGGGGGATGGACCGTGCGCCGGGCCCAGGGGGTGCTCTCTGCCCTGCGGGAAAGGGCCGGGGAGCCCTTTCGCATGGCGGTGGGACCCGGAGAGAACCGGCTGCCGGATGGCCGCCGGCTGGTGCTGACCCCGGTGAAACGGGGCCCGGACGGGCACTTTTCGCAAGATATGGGGGGGCCGGGGGAAAAAATTCACAATTTGTTATTCAAAAATGGGATCGACTGTGCTATAATCAAAGGTGAGTTGGTGGCCCGGAGCCGCCTGCCGGGGGATCGGTTCGCCCGGAAAGGCGCTGGGAGGCCACAGCCGCTCAAGCGGATCTTTCAGGAGCTGGGGATGCCCCCGGCGCTGCGGTCCGGTGCGGTGCTGCTGGAGACCGGCGGTGGGCTGGTCTTTTGCGAAGGCGCCGGAGCCGGGGCCGGCTGCGGGGTGACGGAGGCCACCCGACAGGCCCTGGCGGTGGAGATCCTGCCGGGAGAAGCATGAGGGAAGTTACAGAGAAGGGAACGAGAAGGATGGCTCATTTTGGGGAAACGATGCAGGACGACATCCAGGAGGTCCTGTTTTCCAGGGAACAGCTGGAAGCCATGGTCCGCCGGGTGGGCGGAGAGATCGCCCGGGACTACCGGGGCAAGCGGCTCCTGCTGGTCAGCGTGCTCAAGGGCTCGGTGGTGTTCATGGCGGATCTGATGCGGGCCATCGACATCCCGGCGCAGATCGACTTTATGGCGACCTCCAGCTATGGGGCCGGGACCCAGACCTCTGGCAGCGTGAAGATCCTGAAGGATCTGGACATCGACCTGTCGGGGTACGACATCCTGCTGGTGGAGGATATCCTGGACAGCGGCAAGACCCTGAGCCACCTGATGGAGCTGCTTCAGACCCGGGGGCCCGCCAGCCTGCGCATCTGCACGCTGTTCGACAAGCCCAGCCGCCGGCAGGTGCCGGTGGAGCCCGCCTATGTGGGGGCCGAGATCCCCGACGCGTTCATCGTGGGATATGGGCTGGATTTTGACGAACGGTACCGGAACCTGCCCTATGTGGGCGTGCTGAAGCCCTCTGTGTACGAATAACGGGGGCAAAGGGACGCAACCTATCAAGCATACAGGAGGACAACTGATTGAACCCGAATGCGAAAAAACTGAGAAGTCTGCTGCTGTACATCGGGATCCCCGTGGTGGTGCTGTTCATCATCATTATCCTGTTCCAGAGCGGCACTCCCCGCGCGGAGACCTACAAGTACTCCGATATCCTGAATTACTTCGAGAACATGCAGGTGGCCGAGTACCGGCTGGACCTGGGCACCGGCGAGATGGTGCTGCGTCTCAACGACAGCGCCGGGACCCTGGTGGGCTATCAGGTGCCCAGCATCAACCTGTTTTACGAGAACGTCGGGGAGTGGATCACCGCCTACAACGCGGCCCATCCCGACGCGAAGATGGTGCAGGATGTGATCCGTCCTGCGGAGACCAGCTGGCTCATCAGCCTGCTGCCCACGCTGCTGCTGTTCGTGGGGCTGATCATCTTCTGGGTGTTCATGATGCGCCGGCTGGGCAATTCCATGAGCAACGACAAGACCATGAACTTCGGGAAGGCGAAGATCAAGCAGCTGGCCGACGAGAAGCGCCGCACCACCTTTGCCGACGTGGCCGGGGCGGATGAGGAAAAAGAGGAGCTGCGGGAGATCGTGGAATTCCTCAAGAACCCGGGGAAATTCAACTCCCTAGGGGCGCGGATCCCCAAGGGCGTGCTGCTGGTGGGCCCTCCCGGCACCGGCAAGACCCTGCTGGCCCGGGCTGTGGCCGGAGAGGCGGCCGTGCCGTTCTTCTCCATTTCCGGTTCGGACTTTGTGGAGATGTTCGTGGGCGTGGGCGCTTCCCGTGTGCGGGACCTGTTTGAGAAGGCCAAAAAGAACCATCCCTGCATTATCTTCATCGACGAGATCGACGCGGTGGGCCGCCAGAGAGGCGCCGGCCTGGGCGGCGGCCACGACGAACGGGAGCAGACCCTGAACCAGCTGCTGGTGGAGATGGACGGCTTTGGCGCCAACGAGGGCGTCATCATGATCGCCGCCACCAACCGCCCTGACATCCTGGACCCGGCGCTGATGCGGCCCGGCCGGTTCGACCGGCAGGTGACCGTGGGGTATCCCGACATCCGGGGGCGGGAGGAGATCCTGCGGGTGCATGCCCGGGGCAAGCCCCTGGCGCCGGATGTGGTGCTGGCCACCATCGCCAAATCCACGGCGGGCTTTACCGGCGCGGACCTGGAGAACCTGCTCAATGAGGCCGCGCTGCTGGCGGCCCGCAAGAACCACAAGGCCATCACCATGACGGAGATCGAGGAGGCCACCATCAAAGTGGTGGTGGGCGCCGAGAAGAAGAGCCGGGTGATGAGCGAGAAGGAAAAGAAGCTCACCGCCTATCACGAGGCGGGGCACGCCATCGCCACCTACTACTGCGACACCCAGGATCCGGTGCACCAGATCAGCATCATCCCCCGGGGCATGGCTGGCGGCTACACCATGCACCTGCCCACGGAGGACCGGTCCTATCAGAGCCGGAACGAGATGCTGGAGGAGCTGGTGGTGCTGCTGGGCGGCCGGGTGGCCGAGGCCCTGGTGCTGGACGACATCTCCACCGGCGCCAGCAGCGACATCGAGCGGGCCACCAAGATCGCCCGGGCCATGGTGACGAAATACGGCATGAGCGAGAGCCTGGGGCCCATCACCTACGGCAGCGACGATTCCACGCCGTTCCTGGGCCGGGAGATGGGGCACATCAGCAACTATTCCGAGGAGACCGCCTCCAAGATCGACGAGGAGATCCAGCGCATGATCTCCGGCGCGTACCGGAAGACGGAGGAGATCCTGCAGGAGCACCTGGACGAGCTGCATCGGCTGGCCGGGGTGCTGTTCGAGAAGGAAAAGCTGGACGCGGATCAGTTTATCCAGGTGATGAACGGGTCGCTGCTGCCTGAGGCGGGTGCTGCCCAAGCGCTTCCGCCGGCACCAGGCCCTGCAGGCGCAGGGCCGGGACCTGCGGGACCGGAGAACAACGAGCAAAATACCTGATGGTGACCGGGAAGGGGAATGCAAATTCCCCTTCTTACACTGTTTCGGCGGTCCGATGCAGGGAAAGCAGGAGGAGAACATGCCCAAAAGAAAACAGGAGTACGGCAACGAGAGCATCCAGAGCCTGAAGGGCGCGGACCGCGTGCGGCTGCGGCCCGCGGTGATCTTTGGCTCGGACGGGCTGGAGGGCTGTGAACACGCCATTTTCGAGATCCTTTCCAACTCCATCGACGAGGCCCGGCAGGGCTTCGGCCGGGAGATCACGGTGACGCGGTATCTGGACCGCTCGGTGTGCGTGGAGGACCACGGACGGGGCATCCCGGTGGACTATAACCCCAAGGAGGAGCGCTTCAACTGGGAGCTGGTGTTCTGCGAGATGTACGCCGGGGGCAAGTACAACAACGACAGCGGCGAGATCTACGAATATTCCCTTGGCCTCAACGGCCTGGGGCTGTGCTCCACCCAGTATGCTTCGGAGTTCATGGATGTGGACATCCGCCGGGACGGGTCCCGCTATACGCTACACTTTGAAAAGGGCGAGAACGTGGGCGGCCTGAAAAAGGAGCCCTACGGGAAAAAGGACACCGGGTCGGTGATCCGCTGGAGGCCGGACCTGCAGGTGTTCACCGACATCGATGTGGGGCTGGAGTACTATCAGGATGTGCTCAAGCGGCAGGCGGTGGTCAACGCCGGGGTGACGTTTTACCTGAAAAACGAGGTGAGCCCGGGAAAATTCGAGACCCAGACCTTCGCCTATGAGAACGGCATCCTGGACCACGCCCGGGAGCTGGCGGGGGAGGATCCGCTGACGCCGGTCCAGCTGTGGCAGAGCGAAAAGAAGGTCCGGGACCGGGAAGACATGCCCCTGTACAACACCAAGATCAACGTGGCGGCGGCTTTTTCCAACCACAACCACGTGGCGGAATATTACCACAACTCCAGCTTTTTGGAGCACGGCGGCGCGCCGGACAAGGCGGTGCGCAACGCCTTTGTGTATCAGATCGACGCGTACCTCAAGCAGAGCGGAAAGTACAACAAAAACGAGAGCAAGATCACCTTCCAGGACGTGGAGGACTGCTTGGTGATCGTCATCAGCTCCTTTTCGAACCAGACCTCCTATGAGAACCAGACCAAGAAGGCCATCACCAACAAGGGCATCCAGGACGCCATGGTGGAGATGCTGCGGCACAACCTGGAGGTCTATTTCATCGAGAACCCCCTGGATGCGGAGAAGATCGGCAACCAGGTGCTGGTGAACAAGCGCAGCCGGGAGGATGCGGAGAAGGTCCGGCAGAACATGAAGACCAAGCTCACCGGCAAGATGGACATGACCGGGCGGGTGGCGAAATTCGTGGACTGCCGCAGCCGGGACGTGGCCCAGCGGGAGCTGTTCATCGTGGAGGGCGATTCCGCCTTGGGCGCGGTGAAGCAGGCCCGGGACGCCAATTTCCAGGCGGTGATGCCCATTCGCGGGAAGATCCTCAACTGCCTGAAGGCGGACTACGACAAGATCTTCAAGAGCGAGGTCATCACCGACCTGCTGAAGGTCCTGGGCTGCGGGGTACAGGTCAAGACCAAGGCCAACAAGAACCTGAACGCCTTCGACATGGACAGCCTGCGGTGGAGCAAGGTCATCCTGTGCACCGACGCGGACGTGGACGGGTTCCACATCCGGACCCAGCTGCTGACCATGATCTACCGCCTGACGCCGGCGCTGATCGAGGCCGGGAAGGTGTACATCGTGGAGTCGCCGCTGTACGAGATCAACAGCAAGGACGAGACGTACTTTGCCTATGACGAAGGGGAGAAGAACGAGTTCCTCAAGCGGTTGGAGGGGAAGAAATACACCATCCAGCGGTCCAAGGGCCTGGGCGAGAACGAGCCCGAGATGATGAACCTGACCACCATGAACCCCAGCACCCGGCGGTTGATCCGCATCAATCCGGGAGACGCGGAGTATGCGGCCCGGATGTTCGAGGTGCTGCTGGGAGACGACCTGAACAGCCGGAAGGACTACATCGCCGAGCACGGCGCAGAATATACCGACGAGCTGGACGTGAGCTGAGGCCAGCCGAAACAGAAAGGCAGGAAAGACCATGCCGAAAAAGAAAAAGGAGCCCGATGCGGCGCCCCCCCGTGCCAAGGGGCACATCAACGGCGCGGGAGAGATCGTGGAGCAGGACGTGGGGGAGACCCTGCGGGTGAATTTCATGCCCTACGCCATGAGCGTGATCCTGTCCCGGGCCATCCCGGAGATCGACGGGTTCAAGCCCTCCCACCGGAAGCTGCTGTACACCATGTACAAGATGGGCCTGCTGGGCTCCACCCGGACCAAGAGCGCCAACATCGTGGGCCAGACCATGAAGCTCAACCCCCACGGAGACGCGGCCATCTACGACACCATGGTGCGCATGTCCCGGGGATATGAGGCGCTGCTGCACCCCTTTGTGGACTCCAAGGGCAACTTTGGCAAATTCTATTCCCGAGACATGGCCTGGGCCGCGCCCCGGTACACCGAGGCCAAGCTGGATCCCATCTGCCAGGAGCTGTTCCGGGACATCGACAAGGACACGGTGGATTTTGTCGACAACTACGACAACACCATGCAGGAGCCCACGCTGCTGCCCGCCACCTTCCCCACGGTGCTGGTGAACGCCAATACGGGCATCGCCGTGGGCATGGCCAGCAACATCTGTCCCTTCAACCTGCAGGAGGTCTGCGCCACGGCCATTGCCCTGATGCGGGACCCCCAGGCCGATCTGTTCCAGACCCTGCGGGCGCCGGATTTTCCCGGCGGCGGGCAGCTGATCTTCGACCGGGAGCAGATGGAGAAGATCTATGAGACCGGCCGGGGGAGCTTTCGGGTGCGCAGCCGGTACGCCTATGACAAGGCCCAAAACTGCATCGACGTGACCCAGATCCCGCCCACCACCGCGGTGGAGATCATCGTGGAGAAGGTCGTGGACCTGGTGCGGCAGAACAAGCTCAAGGAGATCTCCGATATCCGGGACGAGACGGACTTGAACGGCCTGCGGATCACCATCGACCTCAAGCGCGGGGTGGACCCCGACCGGCTGATGCAGAAGCTCTTCAAGCTCACCACTTTGGAGGACAGCTTTGCCTGCAACTTCAACGTGCTCATCGCCGGGGTGCCCAAGGTCATGGGCGTGCGGGAGATGTTGGAGGAATGGACGGCGTTCCGCATCGAATGCGTGCGCCGGCGGGTGTATTTCGACCTGAGCAAGTGCAAGGAAAAGCTGCACCTGCTGCTGGGCCTGCAGGCGATCCTGCTGGACATCGACAAGGCCATCCGCATCGTCCGGGAGACGGACGAAGAGGCCGAGGTGGTCCCCAATCTGATGATCGGGTTTGGCATCGACCAGGTCCAGGCCGAGTATGTGGCGGAGATCCGGCTGCGGCACCTGAACCGGGAGTATATCCTCAAGCGGACGGCGGAAGTGGCGGATCTGCAAAAGGAGATCGCCGAGCTGGAGAGCATCCTGGCCTCCCGGTCCAAGGTGAAGAGCATCATCATCCGAGAGCTGGAAAGCACTGCCCAGCGGTACGGTCAGCCCCGGCGCACCCGGCTGCTCTTTGCAGACGAGATCGGCGATGACGTGCCCGAGGAGGAGACCCCGGATTACCCGGTGACCCTGTTCTTCACCCGGGAGGGGTATTTCAAGAAGATCACGGCCCAGTCCTTGCGCATGAGCGGGGAACAGAAGCTCAAGGAAGGGGATGCGGTGGCCCAGCAGGTGGAATCCGGCAACGCTGCCGACCTGTTGTTCTTCTCCGACCGGGGGCAGGTGTATAAGCTGAAAGTTTCCGATTTCGCCGACGGGCGGGCCAGCGTGCTGGGGGAATACATCCCGGCTCGGGCCCAGATGGACGAAGGTGAACGGGCAGTCTACATGGCCGCTGTGACGGATTATGCCGGGTATATGCTGTTTTTCTTTGAGAACGGCAAGGTCGCCAAGGTGGACATGAGCGCCTATCAGACCAAGACCAACCGGCGCAAGCTCATCGGCGCGTACAGCGACAAATCGCCGCTGGTGGCCGCGCTGTACCTGCAGGAGGACTGCGAGGTGCTGCTCACGGCGTCCTCCGGGCGGATGCTGCTGTTCCACACCGGGGTGATCCTGCCCAAGGCCACCCGGAACAACCAGGGCGTTCAGGCCATGACGCTGAAAAAGGGGCAGCGGCTGCTGTCTGCTGGGGTGTTTACCGACGGTTTGGTGCAGAATCCCGCCCGATACCGGAAGAAGCTGCCTGCGCTGGGGTCTCTGCCGGAGGCAGGGGACACCGCCGGGGAGCAGATGACCCTGTGAACTTGAGAGAGGCCCTCCGAAACGGAGGGCCTCTCTGAGTCAGTCTGCCAGGGCTCCGTTTTCGTCGATGATCAGCCGGTACAGCTGCTCCTCCAGGCCGGTCTCGGTGTTGATATAGGTGAGGAAGGGTTCGCCGCCGGGGCTTTTGCAGCGGTATTCCCAGCAGAGCAGTTCCGTTTCCCCGGGAGAGGGGATCAGGGCCAGGCGCACGCTCTCCGGCGTCAGCAGCGGGCTGATGGCCGCGGCCGCTTCCTCTGCGGAGCGGGCAGGGGCAGGCAGGTCCCGGAAATGGCGGTTCATCAGATACCCCACCGCGTCATATTCCGTGATGATGCCCTGCTCCAGGTCCACGGTGACCTTCAGGAGATCCGGGTAGCAGAGGACCGGTTGTTCGCCCGCCTGGTCGGTGCCTGCAAAGTTGAAGGTGCACTGGTTGTCGGCGATGGCATAGTACGTCTCCTGATAGGGCGCTTTCCCCAGACGGTCCAGCAGCCGGGCAGCCTGGGTCAGGGCATCCTCGGAATCCAGATTTCGGGCAGCAGAGGCCAGTTCCCGCTTGAAATAGGCGATCTCTCCGCCGGAACGGGTGATGTTGATGTGCACGTCTCCGGCTTGAAAGCTGTAAACGGGCAGTTCGTCGCCGCCCTCCAACAGAAGGGTCAGCGTTTCGGGAGCGCACTCCAGAAAGTCCGCAGCGATGTTGGCGGCCTGTGCGGCGTCGATGGGTTCGGCATCCTGGAGGAACAGGGGCTCCCGGTGATTCAGGTGGTCGGAGAACGGGCCGTCATACAGCAGAGACGGGGCCTCGGCGAACTCCTTGGCTGCCTCATCGAAATCGTCGTCCAGGGTGACCAAGTCGTCCAGCTCCTGCAGGTTGGAAAAACGACTGCCAGAGAGGTGGATGCGCTGGTCCTCAGTTCCCAGCCGGGCCTGGGCGTTTTCCAAGGCGGTGAGGAGCTTCTCCGCATAGGAACCCAGGGCCTGCAGATTCTCGTTGTCCGCGTCGGTCAGAGCGCCGCCGGCCGCCGCCTGCCGGGAGAGAGTCAGGGCGTAGTCCCCGGTCTGGGAGAGAAATCGGCTGATCTTTTCGGTGCGCTGCTGAGAAAGTGGCAGCACCGCCATGGCAGCTTTGGCGCCGCCGCTCTCTTCCAGCAGCTTGGCTGAAAGGGAGGTCTGGGTGAGCCCGGTGCCCACATAGGGTGCTTTTTGCAGGGTGGAGCGCATATCGGACACGTATTCGGTCAGGTCGCCCAGCGCCCGTCGGTAGGCGATCTCCAGGTCGGTCTCGGTAGAGCCCAGCCGGGTGTTCAGGTCGGTAAACAGGCCGGTCAGCGTCAGCGCGCCGGCCACTGCAAAGGTCAGGATGCGGATCTTGGTTCTTCGATTCATGGGTTCCCTCCCGGTTTGATGGTTTCTCACAATATCTTTGCCGAAGTGTGGGGGAAAATTCACAGAGGAAATCGAGATTGTATCTGGTCTTTTTTGAAAAAATATGGTATACTGACTCCATATGCGACCATCGGTTCGGCGGGCGTGGTTCCTGGGCCCGGCCGAAGCGGGAAAAGGGGGAGCGCTTTTTGCGGATCTTAGGCATCGACCCGGGCTATGCCATCGTGGGATACGGCTTGGTAGACTGTGCCTCCGGGATGTACCGACCGGTGGCCTATGGGTCCATCACCACTCAGGCAGGGGCGGATTTCGGCATCCGGTTGGAGACCATCTATCGGGAGCTCCGTACGCTGCTGGAGCAGTACCGGCCCCAGGCCGCCGCGGTGGAAAAGCTCTATTTCTCCAACAACAAGACCACCGGCATCGGCGTGGCGGAGGCCAGAGGAGTGATCCTGCTGGCGCTGGCGCAGTTCCAGGTGCCGCTGTATGAGTATACCCCCATGCAGGTCAAGCAGGCGGTGACCGGGTATGGCAAGGCCCTGAAGCCCCAGGTCCAGGAGATGACCCGGCGGCTGCTGCGGCTCTCTGCGGTCCCCAAACCGGATGACACGGCGGATGCCCTGGCCCTGGCCGTGTGCCACGGGCAGGCGGCGGGTTCTCAGCTGCGCCGGCAGCTGCTGGAGCGTGCCCGGGATCCCGGGCGGGTCATATGAGCGGGCTGGCGTTCGGCACCTGCGAAGCCCGGGACCGGCAAGTGCTGCTGGACCTATGCATGGACCTGGTGCGGACGTATGAAGATCCAGCCCGTATCTCCCTGCAGCGGGTGCAGGCCTGGGAGCAGCGCAAGCTGGAGGAGCACCTGGACCGGTACACCCGCCTGGAATTGGACGGTGTGCCGGTGGGGTACTTTTCCCTGGAAGATCAGGGAGACCGGCTGGAGCTGGACGACTTTTACGTTCTCCCGGCCTTCCGGGGGCAGGGCCTCGGCAGCCAGGCGCTGCGCCGGATTTTGCAGGCTGCGGAGAAGCCCGTTTTCCTGTATGTATTCAACGCCAATACCGGTGCGGTCCGGCTGTACCGGCGCTTTGGTTTTCACGTTGCGGAGACCGTCGATACCCGGAGCACCCTGCAGTGGGAGCCCGGGGCAAAATCCATCTGAAAAGCGAGGAGAGCGCATGTTTTACAGTTTGTCCGGGAAGCTGGCCCACACGGAGCCCGGCGCGGCCATGGTGGATGTGGGCGGCGTCACGTTCAAGTGTCTGACCTCCATGGGGACGCTGCGGGCGCTGCCGCCGCTGGGCGAACGGGTGACGCTGTACACCCATCTGAACGTCCGGGAGGACGCGCTGGATCTGTTCGGGTTTGCCAGTCAGTCGGAGCTCAACTGCTTCAAGCTCCTGACGGCCATCAGCGGTGTGGGACCCAAGGTGGGCCTGGCCATCCTCTCGGAGATGAGCCCGGAGACGGTAGCGCTGGCCGCCGCTGCCGGAGACGCCAAGCGCTTTACCCGGGCCAGCGGCGTGGGTGCTAAGCTGGCTCAGCGCATCGTATTGGAGCTCAAGGACAAGGTCAAAAGTCTGTCTGCGGCGGGCTTCGATTGGGAAGGTCCGGAGCCCGGGGGGGTGTCGGCTTCCGGCAATGCCGCTCAGGCGGTGGAGGCCCTGACGACGCTGGGCTATTCTCCCTCAGACGCTGCGGCGGTGGTGGGCCGGCTGGATTCCGCCCTGCCCACCGAGGAGCTGATCCGGGAGGCACTGAAGATCTTCGGGACCGGCATGAAATAATCGCAGGAGAAGGAGGCGCCTCACATGAAAAACGAAATGGGCGGCTACGGCCGGGATTGGGACCGGGCAGACGATCTGGACCTGGAGAACCGGCTCACCGACACGGGCTATATCCCCGGGGACGGCGAATCGGACAACCCCCTGCGGCCCAGGACCTTCAGCGAATACATCGGCCAGGACAAGGTCAAGGAGAACCTGCAGGTGTTCATCGAGGCGGCCAAGAGCCGCAAGGAGACGCTGGACCATGTCCTGCTGTACGGCCCGCCCGGCTTGGGCAAGACCACTCTGGCGGGCATCGTTGCCAACGAGCTGGGGGTGAATCTGCGCATCACCAGCGGTCCGGCCATTGAAAAGCCCGGCGATCTGGCCGCGCTGCTCACCAATCTGGCCCCCGGGGACGTGCTGTTCATCGACGAGGTCCACCGCCTGCCCCGGACGGTGGAGGAGATCCTCTATCCGGCCATGGAAGACTTTGCCCTGGACATCGTCACCGGAAAAGGCCAAATGGCGGCGTCCTATCACTTGCCCCTGCCCAAATTCACGCTGGTGGGGGCCACGACCCGGGCTGGGCAGCTTTCCGCGCCGCTGCGGGACCGCTTTGGGGTGGTGCTGCGGCTGGAGCTGTACAGCCCGGAGGAACTGGGAAAGATCGTCCTGCGCAGCGCAGGCATCCTGCATGCGGAGATCGACGCCGACGCGGCCCTGGAGATCGCTTCCCGTTCTCGGGGCACGCCCCGCATCGCCAACCGCCTGCTCAAGCGGGTGCGGGATTTCGCGGAGGTCATGAGCGGCGGGGTCATCACCCTGAATACCGCCCGGATCGCCCTGGACCGGCTGGAGATCGACGAGCTGGGTCTGGATGCCAGCGACCGGAACATGCTCACCGCCATCATCCGGCACTACGGCGGCGGGCCGGTGGGACTGGACACATTGGCGGCTGCCATCGGGGAAGAGAGCGTCACCATCGAGGACGTCAATGAGCCGTACCTCATGCAGATCGGCTTCCTGGCCCGGACGCCCCGCGGCCGGGTAGCCACCGCTTCGGCGTATCTGCACCTGGGGCTGCCGCTGCCTGCCCGAATGCAGGAGGATGAACAGCTGCGGATGGAGCCCACCGAGGGATAGGACCCCCGGGCAGCGGCATATGATTTTTCAAATTCAGAACGAGGTGTTTTTTCATGGGAAGATTATTCGGGACCGACGGGATCAGAGGCATCGCCAACCAGGACCTGACCTGCGAGCTGGCCACTCAGCTGGGCCGGGCCGCAGCCTGTGTGCTGACCAATAAATCCAACCGCCACCCCAAGGTGCTCATCGGCAAGGACACGCGGCTCTCTTCTGACATGCTGGAGACCGCCATGGCCTCCGGCCTATGCAGCGTGGGTGCCAGTGTGGTGACCCTGGGCGTGGTGCCCACCCCCGCGGTGGCATATCTGGTGGAGAAATACAAGGCGGACGCCGGGATCATGATCTCCGCCTCCCACAACTCCTTTGAGTACAACGGCATCAAGATCTTTTCGGGAGACGGCTTCAAGCTGCCCGATGACCTGGAGGAGCGCATCGAAGACATCATTTTGGGCAAGTCGGACATTTCCGGCGAGTACCCGGATGCGGCGGGGATCGGCACGGTCACCCGGGCAGAGAACGCCACTCGGGATTATATCGACCACGTGAAGTCCACCGTGCACTTTTCTCTGGACGGCATGAAGATCGCCATCGACACCGCCAACGGGTCCGCCAGCACCACTGCCGAGACGCTGTTCACCGAGCTGGGCGCCCAGGTGACCATGCTCAATGACCAGCCGGACGGCGTCAACGTGAACCGGGACTGCGGCTCCACCCACATGGAGGGGCTGATCGAATACGTCAAGACCCACCCCGTGGACGCGGGCGTGGCCTTTGACGGCGACGCCGACCGCTGCCTCATGGTGGATGAGCTGGGCAATTTCGTGGACGGCGACTTCATCATGGCCATCTGCGCCCTGGACATGAAGAGCCGGGGCAAGCTCAACCACAATACCGTGGTGGGCACCATCATGACCAATATGGGCTTCCAGCGCTTCTGTGAGGACAACGGGATCCATTTCGAGGCCACCAAGGTGGGCGACCGTTATGTGCTGGAGGAAATGCTCCTCAGGGGCTTCTCCTTCGGCGGGGAGCAGAGCGGCCACGTGATCTTCCGGGATTTTGCCACCACCGGCGACGGCCAAATGACCGCCTGCCAGCTGCTCAGCCTGCTCCGCCGCCGGGAGGCGAAGCTCTCCTCCATGGCCACGCTGATGCAGCGCTTCCCCCAGACCATCGTCAATATCCAAGTCTCTCCCGAGGGCAAGCTGGCCTTCTATACCGAGCCCAAGGTGCGTTCTGCCATCGACGAGGCCGCCGAGATCCTGGGCCGGGACGGCCGGATCATCGTGCGTCCTTCCGGTACCGAGCCGCTGCTGCGGGTCATGGTGGAGGGCAAAGATGAGGAACTGATCCGTCAGCTGGCGGAAAAGGTCGCCAAGACGGTCCGAGAGGAACTGGTGTAAGTCATGCGGACCGCACAGTGGCAGTCCTATGAGCTGCTGGATACCTCCGGCGGCGAGCGGTTGGAACGCTGGGGCGATGTGCTCCTGATTCGCCCGGATCCCCAGGTCCTTTGGCAGTCTCCCCGACAGGATCCCCGGTGGGAGGCCGCCCACGCCCACTACCACCGCTCCAAGACCGGTGGCGGCAGCTGGGAGGCCTTTCGGGAGGTGCCCCGCCTGTGGACCGTAGACTGGGAGGGCCTCACCTTCCAGGTGGGGGCCATGGGCTTTAAGCATACGGGACTGTTCCCGGAACAGGCGGTGAACTGGAAATGGATGGAGGAGAAGATCGCTGCGGCGGGCCGCCCGGTGAAGATCCTCAATCTCTTCGGCTACACCGGCGGAGCCACGCTGGCCTGCCTGCGGGCCGGGGCCTCCGTCACCCATGTGGACGCCGCCAAGGGCATGGTCCAGTGGGCCCGGGACAACGCCCGGCTCTCCGGCCTGGAGGATCGGTCCGTGCGCTGGCTGGTGGACGACGCCGTGAAATTCGTCAAACGGGAGCGGCGCCGGGGCAGCCGCTACGATGGGATCCTGATGGACCCGCCCTCCTACGGACGGGGCCCCGGGGGCGAGATCTGGCGGCTGGAGGAAGACCTCCACGGGCTGGTGGCGGACTGTGTGCCCCTGCTTTCCGATGACCCCCTGTTTTTCCTGCTGAACACCTACAACATGGGCCCGTCGCCGGCCAGCGTGGCGTATCTGCTGGGGCTGGCCCTGCAACAAGACCGGGGCGGTCGGGTCTGGTGCGACGAGATCGGCCTGCCGGTGACCGCGTCGGGCCTGGTGCTGCCCTGCGGCGGCACCGCCATTTGGGAACGATGATCCTTCGGGAGGGATGGGTATGCTGCATCAGTTTCGCAAAAGAGATCTGCCGGTTTTGGCCGTCGCCCTGGCGATCGCCCTGCTGGTGGAGGGCTGGCTGCGCCCGGAGAACGGCAAAAGCCTGCTGTGGATCGCCGGATTTGCGGTGATCCTGTGTATCGGCGGAGTGCTGTGGGAAAACCGGCAGGCCAAAAAGCACCCCCTGCGGGAGCCGGAATCCCCGTGGGTGTTCCTGGTGTTGGCGGCAGTCATGGCGGTTTTGACGGGGCTGTGCTTCGGCCCGCTGGGCGCCTCCTACTGGCCGTTGTATGCCGCCCTGTGTCTCGTGAGCCTCTATATGGCCTTCACCCGGTTTGTCTGGGAGCGCAGATCCGCCAAAGAGATCGCCCAGCGTCTGCAAAACGAATCCAAGGAGCGCTAATTTCCTATGTCCTTTATCGAGCTGAAAAACGTACATTATTCCTATGACCCCGCCGCGGTGGACCCCGTGGAAGCCCTGCGGGGGCTGGATCTCCGCATCGAGGCCGGGGAATTTGTGGCGCTGCTGGGCCACAACGGCTGCGGCAAATCCACGGTGGCCAAGCTCCTCAACGGCATGCTGGTGCCCACCTCCGGCCAGGTCCTGGTGGATGGCCTGGATACCGCGCTGGAGAGCAACCAGCTGGATGTCCGCCGCCGGGTGGGCCTGGTCCTGCAAAACCCGGACAACCAGCTGGTGGCCGGCGTGGTGGAGGAAGACGTGGCCTTTGGGCCGGAGAACCTGGGCGTCCCCCCGGAGGAGATCCGCCGCCGGGTGGATGAGGCCCTGCACGCCGTGAACATGTACGAGTACCGGGCCAGCGCTCCCCACAAGCTGTCCGGCGGGCAGAAGCAGCGGGTGGCCATCGCCGGGGTGCTGGCCATGCAGACCGGCTGCATCGTGCTGGACGAACCCACGGCCATGCTGGATCCACGGGGCCGGGAGGAGGTCATGGAGACCATCCTGCGGCTCAACCGGGAAAAGGGCGTCACCATCGTGCTCATCACCCACTACATGGACGAGGCGGTGCGGGCCGGGCGCGTGGTGGTCATGGACGAAGGCGCCCTTCTCACCGACGGCACGCCCCGCACGGTGTTCAGCGATGTGGAACACCTCAAGCGCCACGACTTAGACGTTCCCCAGGCCACCGAGCTGGTGTACCGGCTGGTGGCGGCGGGGGTGCCTCTGGGGGGCATGCCCCTGAACGCCCAGGAGTGTGTGGCGCTGTTTGAAGCATATTTCCGGGAACATCCCCGGACGTGAAGGAAGGGAACCGACTTTGGCGATCATCGAGACCCGCGGACTGGGCTTTACATACGGCGTGGGCACGCCCTTTGAGAAAAAGGGGGTGGACCAGGTCTCCATCTCCGTGGAGGAGGGGGAGTTTCTGGGGCTGATCGGCCACACCGGCAGCGGCAAATCCACCCTGGTGCAGCTGCTCAATGGACTGCTCAAGCCCACGGAGGGCGAGATCCTGCTCTCCGGCAAGAACATCTGGGCCGAGCCTAAAAAGATCCGGGACGTGCGTTTTCGGGTGGGCATGGTGTTCCAGTATCCGGAATACCAGCTGTTCGAGGAAACCGTCCTCAAGGACATCATGTTCGGCCCGAAGAATATGGGCCTTTCCGAGGCGGAGGCCAAGGAGTGCGCCTACCAGGCCGCCCACTTCACCGGCCTGCGGGAGGACCTGCTGGAAAAATCCCCCTTTGAGCTCTCCGGCGGCGAAAAGCGCCGGGCGGCCATCGCCGGGGTCATCGCCATGGACCCCGATGTGCTGATTCTGGACGAACCCACTGCCGGGCTGGATCCCCGGGGCCGGGACGTGCTCCTGTCCCAGATCACCCAGTACCACAAGACCCGGGGCAACACCGTGCTGCTGGTCTCCCACAGCATGGAGGACATCGGCCGCACCGCAGACCGCCTGCTGGTGATGGACCACGGCAAAGCCCGTCTGCTGGCCCCCACCCGAGAGGTCTTCTCCCAGGGGGCAGCCCTGGGAGACATGGGCCTGCGGGTGCCGCAGATCACCCAGATCATGCAGGAGCTGGCCCGACTGGGCCTGCCCGCCGATCCCGCCACCCTGACGGTGGAGGAGGCCCTGCGGCAGCTCATTCCGATATTCCTGGGAAAGGAGGAGACCTCATGCTCTCGGACGTGACCCTGGGCCAGTATTTTCCGGCCCCATCGTTCATGCACGCCGCCGATCCCCGGCTCAAGCTGGTCCTCACCGTGTTTGCCATCGTGCTGCTGTTCTCTGCCGGGAATTTCGCCGCTCTGGCGGTGGCGGTGGCCTTCGTCGCCGGGGGGATCCTCCTCTCCAAGATCCCCTTCAAGCTGTACCTCAAGGCCCTCAAGCCCATCGTGATCCTCATCGTGTTCACCTCTGTGCTGAATATTTTCTACGGCCCGGGAGAGCCTCTGGTGCGCTTCGGCATTTTCCGCATCACCCGGGCGGGCCTGCTCAACAGCGTGTTCGTGGCGGTGCGCATCGTCCTGCTGATCCTGGCCAGCTCCGTGCTGACCTTCACCACCTCGCCCACCCAGCTCACCGACGCCATCGAGCGTCTCCTGAAGCCCCTGGCGAAGCTGCACGTTCCGGTGCATGAATTCGCCATGATGATGACCATCGCCCTTCGGTTCGTGCCCACCCTGCTGGAGGAGACGGACAAGATCATGTCCGCCCAAAAGGCCCGGGGCGCCGACATGGAGAGCGGCGGCATCGTGCAGAGGGTGCGGGCCCTGACGCCCATCCTCATCCCCCTGTTCGTGTCGGCCTTTCGCCGGGCCTTCGATCTGGCCACCGCCATGGAGAGCCGCTGCTACCACGGCGGCGACGGCCGCACCAAGATGAAGGTCCTCCACTTTGGCGGGGGAGACTGGCTGCTCACCGGGGCGGCGGTCACCGTGCTGGCGGTGTTCATCGCCCTGAATCTGCTGGTGCCCGGCACCCTCTAGGGGAGGAGTTGAACCGCCATGCGCAACCTGCTGCTCACCCTCTCCTACGACGGCTCCGCCTATCACGGTTGGCAGGTGCAGGAGAACGCCCGCACCGTCCAGGAGGTCTTTCAACAGGCCTTGTTTGCCGCCACCGGCCGCAGGGAGGACCTGAAGGCCTGTTCCCGCACGGACACCGGCGTGCACGCCCGGTCTTTCTGCGTGAGCCTCCTCACCGAGAGCCCCTTTCCCCCGGAGCGCCTCACCGCCGCCCTCAACCACTATCTGCCCCCGGACATCGCCGTGAAGAGCTGCCGGGAGGTCCCCCTCTCCTTCCATGCCCGGTATTCCTGCCGGGGCAAGGAGTATGTCTACCGCATCTGGAACCATCCGGTGCGGGACCCGTTCCTGGTGGGCCGTGCCCTGCACTACTGGTATCCCATCGACGCGGCCCTGCTGGACCGGGCGGCCGGCTTTTTTGTCGGGACCCACGACTTCACCTCCTTCTGCACGCTGGACCGCCGGGACCCCGGCGACCTGACCCGCACCGTCACCCATGCCCGGGTGGCCCGGCAGGGGGATCTGGTGGAATTCACCGTGGCGGCGGACGGCTTTCTCTACAACATGGTGCGCATCATGGTGGGAACGCTGCTGCGGGTCCAGCAGGGCAAGCTGACCCCCCAGGACATCCCCGGGATCCTGGCGGCCCGGGACCGCGCCCGGGCGGGCCCCACGGCGCCCGCCTGCGGGCTGTATCTCAACCAAGTTTTTTACGATCTGTGACCGCCTGGGCGGTCCGGTGGGAAGGGAAGTGGACCCATGGCCCGGCACGAGAAAAACGAAAAACACGACCGGCGCGAAAAGCATGCCGCGCCCCGGGAGGTCATCCGCCTTTCGGACTACCGCGACCGGGAGGAGACGGCCAGCGTCTCCTACGAGGAGCCCCCGGAGGAAGAGGCCCCTGCGTCCCCCAGCCGGGTGCCCAAGGCCGTCTACCGGGTGGCGCTGATCCTGCTGGCGCTGGTGCTGGTGCTGGCCCTGTGGATGAACCGGGAGCGCCTGACCCCTGCGGGCATCGCGGATTGGGTCAAGGTCCAGTTCATGGGCAGCGGAGAGGGGGAGGGATTTCCCGTGCCCCTCACCGGCACCCAGGTCTCGGTCCACAACTTCACCGCTGCCGGCCCGGACGCTTTGATCCTGAGCAACACCTCTCTCACCCGGCTGGATGACTCCGGCAAGGACCTGTTCACCACCAGCCACGGTTTTTCCGCCCCGGTGCTCCGGGCTGCGGGCAGCTGCACCCTGCTGTATGACCAGGGCGGCGACGGCTTCCGGGTCTATTCCGGCACCCAACGGACGGTGGAAGGCCCGGCGGAGAGCGACATCCTCACCGGGGCGGTGGCCCCCAACGGCCGGTACGCCCTGGGCCTGCAGACCGAGGACGGCGCTTCCCAGCTGCAGGTCTTCCTGGAGGACGGCAGCCTGCAGTACCGCTACCTGTTCTCCAAGGGCTACCTCACCGCCGTGGCCCTGGATCCAACCGGCACCCGGGGCCTGGCCTGCACCGTGTATGCCCGGGAGGGCCAGCTGATCTCCCAGATCACCGTGCTGGATTTCTCCTCCGAGGAGCCTTTGGCCCAGGTGGAGGTCTCCGGAACCCTGCTGGCAGACGCCTCCTGGGGGGACGGCGGCATGCTCTACGCCCTGGGCGATGACGCCCTCTACGCCGCCAAGGATTCGCAGCCGGACACCTTCACCCCCTTCTCCTACGGGGGCCGGTACCTCACCGCCTACGATTTCGGCGAGGGCCGGGCAGTCCTCTCCGTTTCGCCCTACGAGCACGGCGGCTCCAGCACGCTGATGGCCTTTCACGGGCCGGAGGCCCCGGTGCAGATGGACTTTTCCGGCCGCATCACGGACCTGTCCCTCTGCGGCAGCGTGGTGGGCGCCTTGGCCGACGGCCAGGCCGTGTTCTGCGATTACGCCGTGGGCACCCAGCTGGGCAGTGTCTCCGCCGGGCCGGACGCCAAGAGCCTGGCCCTGTCCAACGAGCGCTCCGCCTATGTGCTGGGGGTCAGCGAGATCCGGCGGGTCACCCTGGAATAGAACCCTTTTTACAAGATTTTCCTTTTTTTTGACTTGTAGAACCGTCGTTTTTGTGCTATGATTATTTCTGTGCTGTTTGGAGGGGGGTGTATCCGTGAGCCTCATGATCGATCTCATCGTGGTCTGTTTCCTGGTGATCTTCGCGGCCACCGGGGCCCATCGGGGCTTTGTCCGGGCCGGCGTGCGGCTTTTGGGCGCTGCGTTGGCGGCGTATCTGGCGTCGGTGCTGGGCGGGATGCTGGCCCAGTGGGCTTTCCAGACCCTCTTTCGCGATGCCCTGGTGGAGCACATCGGCGAAGCCCTGGATCAGGCGGGGGCCGGCAACCTGGCGGTTGCGGTGCAGCAGCTGTACGAGGGCCTGCCGGACTTCATCCAGCGGGGGCTCACGTCTGCCGGCGTCACGGTGGAGAGCCTCCTCAACTCCCTGAGTACCCAGACCGGCCGGGTGGCGGAATTCGTGGCCGACGCGCTGTCCCCGGTCTTTGTGAATTTTCTGAAGGTCCTGGCGGTGATCGTGCTGTTCATGCTCCTGATGATCGCCGTGCGCCTGGCATCGGATTTACTGGGCCGGACGTTCCGGCTGCCCATCCTGCGCCAGCTGGATCACGCGCTGGGCGGCATTTTCGGCCTGCTGCTGGCGGTCTTTGCGCTGTGGATCGTGGCGGCTGCCCTGGGCGTTTTCCTGCCGCTGCTCACCCAGGAGACGCGTGGGGACGTGGAATACACCCTGGAAAAGACCTGGATCGCCGGCAAACTGCTGGGCTTGGATCCCTTATCCGGCCTGTTCCGTTAGCCGGCGGGCGGAAGTGAGAAACTCTGAAAAAGCGAGGAGCTGTCCATGGACAGAGAGAGAAAGGCCAGAAACCAGAACTTGACCGTTCCCAATGCGCTCTCTTTGCTGCGCATCATCATCGTGCCCTTTTGCGCCTGGGCCTTCGTGTCCAACGACCTGGCGGCGGCTGCCCTGCTGCTGGCTCTGTCCGGCCTCACCGACCTGTTCGACGGCCTCATCGCCCGGCGCTTCAACCAGATCACCGAGCTGGGCAAGATGCTGGACCCCCTGGCGGATAAGCTGACCCAGGGCGTGGTGGCCCTGTGCCTGGCCATCCGGTTCCGGTCCATCCGGGTGGTGCTGCTGCTGTTCATCGTCAAGGAGCTCATCATGCTGGCCTGCGCCCTGGTGCTGCTGCGGAAAAAGAAGCGCCCCTGTGCGTCCATGTGGTACGGCAAGGTGGCCACGGTGCTGTTTTACCTGTCCGTGTGCTTCATCCTGGTGATGGACGGCCTGCTGGGCCTGCCCTGGGAGGCCTTCTCCACCTACGCGTTCTTCCTGCTGGGCGCCACCGCCATGATGATGCTCTACTCCGCCGTGGCGTATTTCCGCATTTTTTTGGAGATCCTTCGTTCCGACGATCAGACCAATAACCTGGACTTGGCAGACGAGATGCGCACCAAGGTGATCCGGGAGCGTCCTGAAAAAACTCGAAAAACCCGATAAGGAGGCAATGGTATGATGCTTTGTTCCCGCTGCCACAAAAGGCCCGCGGTGGTGTTTGTGTCCAATTCTGCAGATGGACAGGGCACCCGCGGCCTTTGTCTGGTCTGCGCCAAAGAGATCGGCATCAAGCCGGTCAGCGATATCATGGAAAAAATGGGCATCAGCGATGAGGAGCTGCGGGCCACTACGGACCAGCTGGCCCAGCTGATGAACCTAGATACGGAGAGCGGTGAGGAGCCCGCCGGCGAAGGGGAAGACGAGATGTTCTCCCCCGGCGGGGCCGCCACCCTGCCCACCGACCAGATGCTGGGGGGCGCCCCCGGCGAAAACGGCGGCGTGGGCGGCGCCAATGTGCAGGACCGCACCAGCTACCACAAGAAGAAGCGCAAGCACATCCAGAACTGCTGCACCGACCTCACCGCCCGGGCCCGGCGGGGAGAGCTGGACAACATCGTGGGCCGGGAGCGGGAGATCGAGCGCGTGGTGCAGATCCTCTCCCGCCGCACCAAAAACAATCCCTGCCTCATCGGCGAGCCCGGCGTGGGCAAGACCGCCGTGGCGGAGGGCCTGGCCCAGCGCATCGTCAGCGGCCAGGTGCCGGCCCGTCTGCGGGAGAAGGAGGTCCAGCTGCTGGACCTCACCGCCCTCATCGCCGGGACCCAGTTCCGCGGCCAGTTCGAGGGCCGCATCAAGGGCCTCATCGACGAGGTCAAGTCCGACGGCAACATCATCCTCTTCATCGACGAGGTCCACAACCTGGTGGGCGCCGGCGACGCCGAGGGCAGCATGAACGCCGCCAACCTCCTCAAGCCCGCCCTGTCCCGTGGGGAGATCCAGGTCATCGGCGCCACCACCTTCAACGAGTACCGCAAGTACATCGAGAAGGACGCCGCCCTGGAGCGCCGGTTCCAGCCGGT
>CANRPD010000003.1 GCA_947632385.1 uncultured Clostridia bacterium
CCAAAACGCACCTCGCCCCGCCGCCGAGCAGCCCTCTTTCACAAACCCCCGCCGCCGGGGCGGCTCCTCCACAAACCACCCCCAAACCCCGACCACCCGTTTTCCTCCCCCCCAAAAATCCAACCTTCTACCCCTCTCCCACCTGCCTGTTCCCCACAGCCCCCGCCCCGGCGCCCTCCGCCTCCGGCGGAGGGTGGCCCTGCCGGGCCCCGGTGGGCCCACACCCCCCCTCTCCCCGCCAAAACTCACCCCACCCCGCCGCCGAGCAACCCCCTCCAACGAATCTCCACGCCCGCCGCCGGGGCGGGCCATCACCGCCGCTGCCTAGGGCTCCCACCGCTCCAGCAGCCGCACCAGCACCACGGCCAGCTCCTGCCGGGTCACGAACCGCCCCGGCTGCAGGTCCCCGGTCTCGTCTCCCACCAGCAGACCTTCGGCCCGGCACCGCTCCAGGGCACCTTGCGCCCAGGCCGCCGGGGGCGCCAGCGCCATCTCCCCGAGGACCGCCTGGATCTCCTGCCGGGCCAGCGCCCGCAGCCGGTTCTCTTCGGGGGCTTCCTCCGCCATTTCCCCCTGGATCATGGCCAGAAACCGCTCCCAGCCCCGCTCCAGGGTGCGGTGGGGGCAGGTTTTCCCGTCGTAATCCTGGTGTTTCGTCACCTTGTCCAGCCCCCAGCCGAACTGCCGCAGCAGCTGGGCCGCCAGTTTCGCCGCGTTTTGCTCCGCCGCGTCGAACCGCGGCCCGCCGGACAGCGAGTAGCAGATCTCGATGTGGATCCCCTCCAGGTTGCCGGGGCCGTGCCCGTCGCCGGAGGCCCAGGCGTTGCGGTCCAGGGGCAGGCCCTGCACCGCGTGGCGGTCGTCCACGGCAAAGTGGAAGGACACCTCCTCCGGCCGGCGGAGCATGTAGCTGATCTCGTTCTCCGCCGAGGCGTCGTTGGCGGTGTTGTGGATCACCAGCCGGGTCGGCGTGCGGACAAAGGGGCATTTGACGGGGTAGCGGTCCGCTGGGCACAGGTTTTGCACGATCTCAATCACGGGACGCACCTCCCTCGTCGCCCCGGGCCCGGAGGGCCTCCAGGGCATTTTTCAAAAACGCGGGGAACGGCACCCCCATGCGGCCCAGGTTTTCCAGGACGGAAAGCCCCTCGTTGGCGGCAAAAAAGCAGCACACCGCCGGCCGGGCCAGGGCCGTGCCGGCCTGCCGGTCCAGCAGCACCGCCAAAAACACCGCCAGCAGGATCGCCGCCTTGCGCAGCAATCCCCGAAACCCCGCCCCGCTGGACAGCGCTCCGCCCGGGGTCTTCGGGGACTTTTTGAACACCCCGGCCACCAGCAGTCCCGTGACGACATCCAGCGCCATGACGCCCACCAGGGTCTCCAGGGGGCCGTCCCAGCCGCCCAGCGCCGCGGAGAGCACCCCCGCCACCGCCGCCGTGCCGGCGAACAGCCCGTTTTTCATGCGATCGAACCAGTCCATTTTTCGGACCTCCTTTCTGTTTTCGGAGGCGCTCGCAAAAACCCCTCCATATATCCCCCCTTAAAAGGCCAAAAGTTTCCCTGGGGAGGGAAACTTTTCCGAAAATTTTTAAAAATTTACAATTTGTTCATATTTGAACAAATGTTGCGAAGGGGCCAAAACCGGGGCGGAACCGGTCCGCTGGAGGCCAAAACCGGGGGTGAAAGGTACCGGAACCCGACTGGAAGGGGTTTGGGAGGGGAAGCGCCGACGGCCGTCTCGCAGGGCGTGGGCATGACGTTTGCCCACGCCCTCTTTTGCGCAGCAAAAGCGCCCGCGCCGAAGGGCGCGGGCGGCGAGACGGGGGAGGCGGGCGGGATGATTTTTTTTGTGGGGTAAGGGGGCGTTCCGGTCGGGTCAGAGGGGGGAATTGAGCGGGTTCATGCAGGAAATGGATGGGTTTTGGCGGGGTTCGTGCAGGTTGGCGGTTTGCAGGCTGGTTGAAAATTACGCAGGTCATTTTTAATTCCAAGGATTATGTAAACTGGCGGCGCGAGGATGTGCTTTCGACTGGTAGGGGCTGGGGCGCGACCTGCCCTGCCCCGGCAGGGGCCGCGACAAAGGCCCGTCCGGCCACGGACCAAAAGCGCCCGCGCCGGGTGGCGCGGACGGCGAGACGGGGGCGGCGGGTGGGCGGGCGAGATGATTTTTTTGGTGGGGTGAGGGGGCGTTCCGGTCGGGTCAGGGGAGGGGAATTGAGCGGGTTGGAGCTGGAAATACGGCGTTTTTGGCGGGGTTCGTGCAGGTTGGCGGTTTGCAGGCTGGTTGAAAATTACGCAGGTCGTTTTTAATTCTAAGGATTATGTAAACTGGCGGGCGCGACTGCTCGCTTTTTTCGAGTGGGAGCTTGCCCGCGACAAAGGCCAGTCCGGCTCGGACCGCGACCTGGCCTGCCCCGGCAGGGGCCGCGACAAAGGCCCGTCCGGCCACGGACCCGGCGGGGGTTTACTTTTTGGGGGGAGAGAGGTATAATAACAGGCGGTTTGGCGAGAAGCCGACCCAAATCAACCGAAACCGGCCGAAAGGCCGTCAAAAAGGAGGCTGTTTCATGCCCGATCTCAACGCAACGGCGTCGGCCGAACGGGTGCACATCGGCTTTTTCGGGATGCGCAACGCCGGAAAATCCAGTCTGGTCAACGCCGTCACCGGCCAGGCCCTGGCCGTGGTCTCCCCGGTGAAGGGCACCACCACCGATCCCGTGAAAAAAGCCATGGAGCTCTTGCCCATCGGCCCCGTGGTCATCATCGACACCCCCGGCCTGGACGACGAGGGAGAGCTGGGCGCCCTGCGGGTGGAAAAAGCCCGGCAAACGCTGCGCCAGACGGATATCGCCGTGCTGGTGGTGGACGCGGCGGTGGGGCTGAGCCCGGAGGATCAGACCCTGCTGGAGCTGTTCCGGGAACGGAAGGTGCCCTGCCTGGTGGCCCGGACCAAGGCCGATCTGCTGGAAGAGCGGCCCGCCCCGGGGGAAAATGAGGTGTACGTCAGCGCCGTCACCGGAGAGGGCGTGTTCGCGCTCAAGGAGCGGCTGGGGGCCTTTGCCAAGACCGCCGGGAACCAGCGGCACATCGTCGCGGACCTCATCGAGCCCGGGGAAATGGCCGTGCTGGTGATCCCCGTGGACGAGTCGGCGCCCAAGGGGCGGCTGATCCTGCCCCAGCAGCAGACCATGCGGGAGCTGCTGGACAACCGCTGCACGTTCGCCGCCTGCCAGCCCCAAGAACTCACCGCTACGCTGGCCGCGCTGCGTCAGCCGCCGAAACTGGTGATCACCGACTCCCAGGCCTTTGGCCCCGTGGCCCGGGACACCCCGGAGGACGTCACTTTGACGTCGTTTTCCATCCTCTTTGCCCGGTACAAGGGGGACCTGCCCACCCTGGTGCGGGGGGCGGCCCAGCTGGGCCGCCTCAGCCAGGAGGACCGGGTGCTGATCTGCGAGGGGTGCACCCACCACCGGCAGTGCAACGACATCGGCACGGTGAAGCTGCCCGGGTGGATCCGGGACTACTGCGGCGCCGAGCCCCAGTACACCTTCACCTCCGGGGGAGAATTTCCCGACGACCTGACCCCCTACCGGCTGGTGATCCACTGCGGCGGGTGCATGCTCAACGAGAAGGAGATGCAGAGCCGCCTGCGGGCCGCCAACGACCAGGGCGTGCCCATGGTGAACTACGGCGTGGCCATTGCCCAGATGCACGGGATCCTGCGGCGGAGCTTGCGGCCGTTCCCGGAGATCTTGGCGCTGCTGGACGGAGAATAAATGCCTGGAAACAGGAGGGCCCCGGTGGGAGGGGGCTCTCCTGTTTTTGCCGAATTTGTAAGGCTGTATTGCTTTACAATAGCGAAAAAGGCAGGAAATGAGGGGTGTTTTGGGGAGACTGACTGTAAAGTAATTTGGCTTTGCAGATGAGTGGTGGGAGTGGGTTTGGAGGAATGAACGGGCGCGACGGGGAGCTGGGAACATGTAGGTGCTTGAACGCGGCATTGCCCAGCCCGGGCACGGGCCGTCTCGCGAAGCGCGGGAATGAACTTTTCCCGCGCTTCCTTTTGCGGAGCAAAAGCGCCTGCGCCGGGTGACGCAGGCGGTGAGACGGGGGAGGCGGGTGGGCGGGCGAGATGGATTTTTTGGTGGGGCGGAAACGGGTTCCGGTTGGGTTGCGGGGGAAATTGGGCGGGTCGGAGCAGGAAAAGCAGGGGTTTTGGTGAGAAACGTGCAGGTTGGGGGCTGCGAGCCCTGGTTTCGCGGCTTGTGCGGATCGGAGGGCGCGACGGCTCGCTTCTTTCCAGTAGCTATCAGCGCGGAACGCGCGAGGCGCGACTTGCCCCGTCTGGGCACAGACAAAAAGTCCTCCCATATATCCCCCCTTAAAAGGGGTAAAGTTTCCCTGTGGAGGGAAACTTTTTTGAAAAAATTTTAAAATTTACAATTTCTTCATATTTGAACAAATGTCGCGAAGGGGGAAAAATGGGGTTTGAACCATACCGGAAGTGGGCCGGAAGGGCCAGAAAAGGGGCTTCAAGTGGGCTGGAAGGGGCTGGGAGGACAGGCACCGGCGCCGTCTCGCGGGGGTGGGGCCTGGTTTTGGCCCCACCCCCCACTTTTGCGGAGCAAAAGCGCCTGCGGAGCAGGCGGCGAGACGGGGGAGGCGGGTGGGGCCGCTGGCCGGTTTTGCAGACCGGCGGGCGCAAAGGGTTGCCGGTTGTTTGTAGAATCTAGGGCGCGACTTGGGCTTGTCGGAAATGAGTGGGCGCGACGGCTCGCTTCTTTCCAGTAGCTATCAGCGCGGGACGCGCGAGGCGCGACTTGCCTTGCCTCGGCAGAGGCCGCGACTTGCCCTGCCCCGGCAGAGGCCGCGACTTGGCCTTCCTCGGCAGAGGCCGAGGCTTAGGGGAACGGGAGAAGGAAAAACAGGACGCTGAGGACGCCGGAGCCCGCCAGGATCCACAGGGGATTCACCTTCCACTTGCGCAGGAGGAAGAAGCCCGCGGCGAAGAGGAGCACCGCTTTCCAGTCCAGGGCCGTCCAGTCGGCGGGGAGCTCCCGCTGGCCGTAGAAGGCCTGGAGCAGCAGCGTGAGCCCAGCCGAGGCGATCATGGCCACCACCGCCGGGCGAAGACCGTCCAGGACGCCCTGGACCAGGGTGAGTCCCCGGCAGCGGTAGTACACCCAGGCCAGGGTCAGCACGATGACAAAGGCCGGGGCCACGCAGCCCAGGGTGGCCACCAGCGCCCCCGGCAGGCCCCCCACCTGGATGCCCACGAAGGTGGCGGAATTGATGGCGATGGGGCCGGGGGTCATCTCGGCGATGGCGATGACGTCGGCGAACTGGCCCATGGTGAGCCAGGGGTGGACATCCACCACCTGGTGCTGAATGAGGGGCATGGCCGCGTAGCCGCCGCCGATGCTGAACAGGCCGATCTGCACAAAGCTGAGGAACAGCTGCCAGAAGATCACGCCCCCGCCCCCTTTCGGCCCCGGTAGAGGGTGTCCGCCGCACCGATGCAGCCGCACAGGAGGATCACCAGAAGGAGGTTCACCTGAAAGAAGCGCACCGCCGCAAAGGCGGCGATCAGCACCAGCACCGGCAGCAGCCGGCGGTGCTCCAGGATCCCCCGGATCAGCGTCACGGTGACGTCTGCGATGACAGCGGCCACCCCCACCACCATGCCCCCCAGCAAGGCCGCGATGAGGGGATTGGCGCGAAAGGCCTGGTAGAACAGGGAGATCACGCTGAGGATGACCAGAGGCGGCAGCACCGCCCCCAGCGCGGTGAGGGCCGCCCCGGGCAGTCCGGCCACCCGGTAGCCCACCAGGATGGCGGCGTTGACGGCGATGGCCCCCGGGGAGGACTGGGCGATGGCGGTGAGGTCCAGCATCTCCTGTTCGTCGATCCAGCCCAGGTCCTGGACGAATTTTTTGCGCATCAGCGGCAGGATGACAAAGCCCCCGCCGAAGGTGCAGGCGCTGAGGGTCAGCACCGACCAGAAAAGCCGGCCGTAGGGCTTTTTGTGTGGATCCATCCCGCGGCCCGTCATTCCGGCTTGCGGATCTGGGTCACGGCCTCCACGAAGGCGGTGGCGTCCTCGTCGGAGAGGCTGTCCCCCGCCTGGAGGAGCAGGGCGGACAGGGTGGTGCGGGCCATCATCTGGCGGACCATGGGGTTGTCCCCGGCGTTTTTGGCCACGTCGCCCCGGGCGGCCCGGGCCTTTTGCAGGAGCTGGTCCAGCAGGGCGGCGGCCTCCGGCGACCGGTAGACGTCCTCCAGCTTGTCGTCCAGGGTGAAGCAGCCCTCGTTTTTGGGCAGGAGCCAGTTGCGCACCTTCCGGCCGGGCATCGCATAGTCCGGGTTGGGCTGCGCCACATGGCGGATGCGGATCTCATCGGTCTGGTCTCCCGCCACGGCGATGACGCCGTGGTCCCCGGTGATGGGCAGGCGGAAGCGGAAGATGGGGCCGCCGGTCTGCTCCTCCACCGGGACGCCGTCGCAGTAGAGGGTGACCTTGGGCAGGTTGGAGTAGACCTTCACCTCGGTGACGTCCTCGGGGCGGTCCACGTAACGCCGGGAGCAGAGGTGCACGAAGGGATCGGTGCTCCAGTGGGCCTTGTAGAGGTAGAAGGCGTCCTTTTTGGTCTGGCGGTCCATGGTGACCAGGCCCTTCTGGTTGCGGCCGTGGGCCCCGCCCTCGTCCCGGCCGTCGGCTGCGAAGTCGAACATGTTCCAGACGCTGGTCATCCAGATATAGGGGCGGGCGGGGAGCATCTGCAGGATGTGCTCGTGGAACAGGGCCTGATACTGCTCGGTGTAGTCACTGCGCTGGGGCTGGGCGGTCTGGAAGCGGAGGTTGGCGTCGGCGCCGTACTCCGAGAGGCCCAGGGGCTTGGTGGGATACTGGGCGTGGAAGGCGTCGAAGAAGGCCTCGTTTTGCTCCAGCTCTCCCCCGTACCAGCCGAAATACAGGTTATAGGCGTTGAGGTCGGCGATGTCCAGCACGGGGCCTTCGATGGCCTGCATGGAGACGTGGGCCATGGCAGTGGGCCGGGTGGGATCCAGCCGGTGGCACAGGTCGTTGAGCTTGCGGTGGTTCTCCAGGAGGGACGGGGTGATAGGGCCGCCGAAGGTGATCTCATTGGACAAGCCCCAGCAAATGATGCAGGGATGATTGTAGTTCTGGATCACCAGCTCCCGCATCTGGGAGAGGGTGTTCTCTTCTCCGGCATCCATGTGCCGGGTGATGTAGGGGATCTCCGCCCAGACCAGCAGGCCCGCCCGGTCGCAGAGGTCGTAGAACTCCTGGGCATGCTGGTAGTGGGCCAGACGGACGAAGTTGGCCCCCATGTCCAGGATGAGGCCCACGTCCTGGGCGTGCATCTCGGGGGTGAGGGCGTTGCCCACGCCCTCTCGGTCCTGGTGCCGGGCCACGCCCCGCAGGGGATAGGGCCGGCCGTTGAGGAGGAAGCCCTGTTCCGGGTCCACGGAGAAGCTGCGCACGCCGAAGGGGGTCTCCACCCGGTCGGTGACGGACTCGCCGGAGAGGAGCTCGGCGGTGCAGGTGTAGAGGTAGGGGTCGCTCAGGCCGTCCCACAGGTGGGGAGACACCAGGGTGCAGGTGACGGCAGCCTGGCCGTTTTCCACCGGAGCGGTGCAGGTCTGCCCCGCCAGGGTGAAGCGCACCCGGTCGCCGCCGTTGACAAAGGCACGGGCCTCCACGGTGGCGGAGCCCGCTGCCGGGGTGGCGGTGACCTGCAGGCCCGGGCCGCCCCAGTGATCCAGGTCAAAGTGGATGGGGTCCACGGTGATGAGCTTCACCGGGCGATAGAGGCCGCCGTAGAAGGTGAAGTCCGCCATTTGGGGGTAGATCTCCTCGTTGGCGGAATTGTCCACGGAAACGGCCAGGTCCCGGCTTTTTGAAAGGGCCTGGGTCAGCTCCACCCGGAAGGTGGAATACCCGCCCCGGTGGGTGGCCAGCAGCTCCCCGCCCAGATAGACCTGGGCGGTCATGGCGGCGCCGGTGAGCTCCAGATACACCGCCGTGCCGGGCTGGGGCGCAGGCAGCCGGGTGTAATACCAGCAGCGGCCCCGGTAGTAATCGTTGCCGCCGTCCTGGCCGTCCTGGGCGTTCCAGGTGTGGGGCAGGTGCACCTGCCGGGTCCCGGCGGGCTCGGCGGGGCCGGCATCCTCCCGGATGAACCGCCAGCCGGTGTCCAAGATCTGAGTCGTTCTCATCTTCGCAGCACTCCTTTTTGTTAGGGGATCTTCTGGCAAATAGTGTACCCGTTTTTCCGCCGGTTGTCAATCGGCGAGGCCTCAGGCGGTTGCCTCCAGGGCCGCCCGGACGGCCTCCATGGGCATGTCCCGTCCGGTCCAGAGGCGGAAGGCCGCCGCGCCCTGGTAGAGCATCATCCCCAGGCCGTTCATGGCAAGGCAGCCCGCCGCCCGGGCCCGGGCCAGCAGGGGCGTTTCGGCGGGGTCGTAGATCACGTCCGCCACCACCAGATCTCGCCGCAGGGGGAGGTCCTCCGGCAGGGCGCAGGCCCCCTGCTGGGCGCCAAACCCGGCGCTGGTGGCATTGACCAGCACCTGGGACCGGGCGAGGCAGGCCTCCAGGGCGGCGCGGTCCTCCAGGGGGAAGACCTGGGCCCGGCAGTCCGTGCGGCGATTGAGGCGGTCCACGTTTTCCTGGGCGCGGGTCCAGAAGCGGTCTGCCCGGTTGAAGACATAGAGCTCCCGGACGCCCTCCAGCCCGGCCTGCATGGCCACGGAGGTCCCCGCGCCGCCGGCGCCCAGGAGGGTCACGGTCTTGCCCCGGAGCTCGACGCCCTCCGCCCGGCAGGCGGTGAGGAAGCCCTCGCCGTCGGTGCTGGTGCCGATGAACCGGCCGTCCACGTTCACCACGGTGTTCACCGCCTGGCACAGCTGCCCGGCGGGGAGGACTTCGTCCAGCAGGGGAAGGATGGCGCTTTTCAGGGGCATGGAGACATTGAAGCCCCGGACGCCCAGGGCCCGCAGGCCCGCCACGGCGGCGGGCAGCCGGGGCAGGTCCACCTCGAAGACCAGGTAGACGTAGTCCAGGCCCAGGGCCTCGAAGGCGGTGTTGTGCATCATGGGGGACTTGCTGTGGCGGATGGGGTCGGCGATGAGGCCGATGAGCTCTGTGTGGCCGGTGATCCTTTGGGGCATGACGATCCCTCTTCTCTTGGGGTGACAGTTTCTCCACAGTCTAGCAGAAAAAGGCCGGGCTTGCAAGCAGTTTGGACATTTTTCCCGGAGAAAAAGCCCAAAAAGGCCGCGAAACGCAAAAATCGACGGCCAGGGGAAATTGGGACTTGTGCTTTCCGGGATTTTCACTATAATAGTAGAGGAAAAAACGGCCTGCGCATGCGGGCCGAGGGGGAGGACTTTTCATTGCCGAAGAGAACAGATATCCGTAAGGTGCTCATCATCGGGTCCGGGCCCATCATCATCGGCCAGGCCTGTGAGTTCGACTACTCCGGCACCCAGGCCTGCAAGGCCCTGCGCCGCCTGGGGTATGAGATCGTGCTGGTGAACTCCAACCCGGCCACCATCATGACGGACCCGGAGATCGCCGACGTGACGTATATCGAGCCGCTGAACGTGGAGCGGCTGGAACAGATCATCCAGAAGGAACGGCCCGACGCCCTGCTGCCCAACCTGGGCGGGCAGTCCGGGCTGAACCTGTGCGCAGAGCTCTACAAGGCGGGGATCCTGGACAAGTACCACGTGCAGGTCATCGGCGTGCAGGTGGACGCCATCGAGCGGGGCGAAGACCGGGTGGAATTCAAAAACGCCATGCAGGCGCTGGGGATCGAGATGGCACGCAGCCAGGTGGCCTATTCCGTGGAGGAGGCCCTGGCCATCGCCGACGAGCTGGGGTACCCCGTGGCGCTGCGGCCCGCCTATACCATGGGCGGCGCCGGGGGCGGGCTGGTGTACAACCGCACGGAGCTGGCCACCGTGTGTGCCCGGGGCCTGCAGGCCAGCCTGGTGGGCCAGGTGCTGGTGGAGGAATCCGTGCTGGGCTGGGAAGAGCTGGAGCTGGAAGTGGTCCGGGACGCAGCGGGGCACATGATCACCGTGTGCTTCATCGAGAACATCGACCCCATGGGCGTGCACACCGGGGACTCCTTCTGCGCCGCGCCCATGCTGACCATCTCGCCGAAGGTCCAGCGCCGCCTGCAGGAGCAGGCCTACCGCATCGTGGACTCCGTGCAGGTCATCGGCGGCACCAATGTGCAGTTCGCCCATGACCCCAAGACCGACCGGATCGTGGTCATCGAGATCAACCCCCGGACCTCCCGGTCCTCGGCGCTGGCCAGCAAGGCCACCGGGTTCCCCATCGCGCTGGTGTCCGCCATGCTGGCGGCGGGGCTGACGCTGGACGAGATCCCCTGCGGCAAATACGGGACTTTGGACAAATACGTGCCCGACGGGGACTATGTGGTCATCAAGTTCGCCCGGTGGGCCTTTGAGAAGTTCAAGGGCATCGAGGACAAGCTGGGCACCCAGATGCGCGCCGTGGGCGAGGTCATGAGCATCGGCAAGACGTATAAGGAGGCCTTCCAGAAGGCCATCCGCTCCCTGGAGACGGGCCGCTATGGCCTGGGGCAGGTGAAGGCGTTCGGCTCCCTGTCCCGGGAGGAGCTGCTCCAGCGGCTGCGGACCCCCTCCAGCGAACGGCACTTCCTGATGTACGAGGCCCTGCGCAAGGGGGCGTCTGTGGAGGAGATCTATGAGATCACCCACGTGAAGGAATGGTTCATCCGGCAGATGCAGGAGCTGGTGGAGGAGGAAGAGGCCCTGCTCGCCCATCGGGGGGCGCTGCCCCCGGACGGGCTGCTGATACAGGCCAAAAAGGACGGCTTCTCCGACCGGTATCTGGCCGGGCTGCTGGACGTCTCGGAGGAGGCCGTGCGGGAGCGCCGGCTGGCCCTGGGCGTGGAAGAGGCCTGGGAGGGCGTGCATGTCAGCGGCACCCAGGACAGCGCCTATTATTACTCCACCTACAACGCGCCGGACAAGAACCCGGTCTCCCAGGAGCGGCCCAAGATCATGATCCTGGGCGGCGGACCCAACCGCATCGGGCAGGGCATCGAATTCGACTACTGCTGCGTCCACGCGGCGCTGGCGCTGAAAAAGCTGGGCTTTGAGACCATCATCGTCAACTGCAACCCGGAGACCGTTTCCACGGACTATGACACCTCGGACAAGCTGTACTTTGAGCCCCTGACCCTGGAGGATGTGCTGAGCATCTACCACAAGGAGAAGCCCCTGGGGGTCATCGCCCAGTTCGGCGGGCAGACCCCCCTGAACCTGGCGGCGGACCTGGAAAAATACGGGGTGCGGATCCTGGGCACGTCTCCCTCGGTCATCGACCTGGCGGAGGACCGGGACCAATTCCGGGCCATGATGGAGAAGCTGGGCATCCCCATGCCGGAAAGCGGCATGGCCACCACCGTGGACGAGGCTCTGCAGATCGCCAAGGGCATCGGCTATCCCGTGATGGTGCGGCCCTCCTATGTGCTGGGCGGCCGGGGCATGGAAGTGGTCTATGACGACGAGAGCATGACCGAATATATGAACGCGGCGGTGGGCGTCACTCCGGACCGGCCCATCCTCATCGACCGGTTCCTCAACCACGCCATGGAGTGCGAGGCGGACGCCATCAGCGACGGCACCCACGCCTTTGTCCCCGCGGTGATGGAGCACATCGAGCTGGCCGGGGTCCACTCCGGCGACTCGGCCTGCATCATCCCCTCGGTGCACATCTCCCCGGAGAACCTGGCCACCATCCAGGAGTACACCCGGAAGATCGCCGAAGAGATGCATGTGCAGGGCCTGATGAACATGCAGTACGCCATCGAGAACGGCAAGGTCTACGTGCTGGAGGCAAACCCCCGGGCCTCCCGGACGGTGCCGCTAGTCTCCAAGGTGTGCAACATCCGCATGGTGCCCCTGGCCACCCAGATCATCACCGGGGAGCTCACCGGCCTGCCCTCCCCCGTTCCGGCCCTCCGGGAGCAGGAGATCCCCAATTACGGCGTGAAAGAGGCCGTGTTCCCCTTCAACATGTTCCAGGAGGTGGACCCCATCCTGGGGCCCGAGATGCGCTCCACCGGCGAAGTGCTGGGGCTGGCTACCTCCTACGGAGAAGCCTTCTACAAGGCCCAGGAGGCCACGCAGTCCAAGCTGCCGCTGGCAGGGACGGTGCTCATCTCCGTGGCGGACAAGGATAAGCCGGAGCTGGAGGAGATCGCCCAGCTGTTCCATGAGTGCGGATTTTCCATCCTGGCCACGGGCAACACCTTTGCGGCCATCCAGGCGGCGGGGATCCCGGCCCGGAAGGTGAACAAGCTGTATGAGGGCCGGCCCAACATTCTGGACCTCATCGACAACGGACAGATCGACCTGATCATCAACACGCCCATCGGGAAGAGCAGCGTCCACGACGACAGCTACCTGCGCAAGGCGGCCATCAAGGCCAAGATCCCCTATATGACCACCATGGCAGCCGCCCGGGCCACCGCCAAGGGCATCCACTACATCCACCGGCACGGCGCCAGCCCGGTGAAGTCTCTGCAGGAGCTGCACAGCGAGATCCACGACAAAGCATAAGAACCCGAGGAGGTGCGGCCCCCGCGCTGCCCGCCTCGCCGGCCGGTCCCCCAAAGGGGACCGGCCACTTTTTCCCCCAAGGAAAAAGCCGTTGGGCCGGCGGTGGAAAAGCGCTCTGGGCCCCCGGGCACCGGGGCGCCGGGCCAACGGGCGAGGCGGGGAGCCCGGGGAAAGCAGGACCTATTGACAAACCCCGACCGTCCGGACTATAATGGGGGCAAATGCTTGCGGTTTCGACCAAAACCGCAGAAAAGAGGTACAGTATGAACCGTGAATTTTTGAAAGAACTGCTCTCCACCGCCTCCGTCAGCGGATATGAAGAGACCATCCAGCAGAAGGCACTGGCTTTCGGCAAGCAGTTTGCCGACGCTCAGCTCACCGATCCCAGCGGAAACGCCATCTCCGTGCTCAATCCCGAAGCGGAGCACAAGATCCTGCTGTGCGGCCACATCGATGAGATCGGGTTCGTGGTCACCCATATCGACGGCTCCGGGCTGCTCCACCTGACCAATGCCGGCGGCGTGCGGGCCAAGCAGTATATCGCCAGCCCGGTGCAGGTGTGGCACCAGGGCACTCTGGTCCGGGGCGTGGTGACCACTTCCTCTGACCTGCTGCGCAAGGAGCGGGTGGACGCCGGCGACCTGCTGGTGGACATCGGAGCCACCAGCAAGGAAGAGGCCGAGCAGGTGGTCTCCATCGGGGACTACGCCTGCGCCGACACGCAGGTGAACGAGCTGCTCAACAACTGCTTCTACAGCCGGGCCATGGACGACAAGACCGGGGCCTTTGTGGTGCTGGAGGCTGCCAAAAAGGCCAAAGAGCTGGGCGCCACCATGGGCGTGTACGCCGCCACCACTGTGGGCGAGGAGACCAGCGGACGGGGCGCCTACTATGCCGCCACCCGCATTAAGCCCGACTGCTGCATCGCCGTGGACGTGACCTGGGCCAGCGACGCCCCCGGAGCCACGCCCACCACCACCGGAGAAGTCAAGCTGAACCACGGGCCCGTGCTGTGCATCGCCTCGGTGGTCAACAAAAAGATGAACGCGCTGCTCAAGGAAGTGGCCGAAGAACAGCACATCGCCGTGCAGTGGGAACTGGCCACCGGCCACACCGGCACCGACGGTGACACCGCCAACCGGGCGGGCACCGGCGTTCCCATGGCGCTGATCTCCATCCCGCTGCGGTACATGCACAGCTCGGTGGAGGTGGGCAGCTGGAAGGACATCCAGGAGTGCATCGACCTACTGGCGGCTTTCCTGGTGCGGCTGTCTCAGGAAATGGACAAGGGGTTCGATTTCTGCACCGTGCGCGTCTGATCCCACCCAAACAGGCGGGGCTGTCTCCTCTGGCGGCCCTGCTTTTTTGCGTCCGGGGCGCTGAGGTGGCCAAAAGAGAGCGGATCCCCCACCCTGCCGCGGCCCGCCGAGCCCCCAGGGGCCCGGCGGCTTTTGCCCCGCAAAAGCGGGCGCAGCCGGCGTTGCGCCCGGCCGCGGCAGAAGTTTGGCCACCGACCCAGCCAGGGACGCCCGTACCCCGGACGCACTTGCATAAAGCCGCCTGCCTGTGGTACAATGGGACCAACCCCAGCGCCGTTCCCGGCAAAAGGAGATCCCATGGAAGAAAAACCCCGCACGCGAAAGCCCCTCAAACGGGCCCTGCAGGCCGTGTTCGGCACCGCGGTCCTCTGCGGTGTCCTGTATCTCGTCTACCTGTGGAACCGCCCCCAGGAGCCCTTTTTCGAGCCCGGCTCCCTCCACGCCACCCGCATCGATGTCCAGTCCGAGTCGGTGCTGTATCGCATCCAAGACCCCCGGAAGGTGGACGCTCTCTGCGGGGAGCTGGACGCCATGCACTACTACGAGTATTATCTGGACCGGGGCACCGGGGGCAGCGGGCGGCTGGAGCTGTTCAACGGAGAGGCCTCCCTCCTGGGGGCTGGCTTTTTCTACGACGGCGGGGAGGACCACTTGTATCTCTACATCCGGGTGGACGACCCCGAGCCCGGCCACGAGGGGGAACAGATCAAAGTCCGGGTCGATCCCGCCTCCGTGCCCGGCTGGATGCGCTGCTACCGGGAAGGCCTGAACCGCAGCCTCCAGAACCGGCTGGACCTGGGCGCGGCCGACCCCTATTCGCCGGAGAACCCCGAAGTGGTCCCGGTGCCATGAATCCGGAAGAGACCTGCCCACAGGCGGGTCTCTTTTTCTCTGCAAAAAAGTTTCTTTTCTCTCTTGACTTTAACAAGATAAAGTGATAAAGTGTTAAAGCGATCCCAAATGGGAGGAGAAAACCAGATGCCAAATTTTGAATCCGAGGCCGTGCGCCGGCTGTACCGGGCCGTGGCCCTGTTGCAGACCGAAGAGGAGTGCGCCGCCTTTTTCCAGGACGTGTGTACCGTCACCGAGCTCCAGGACATGGCCCAGCGGCTTGAGGCAGCCATTTTGCTGGATCAGGGAGAAAACTATCAGGCCGTCACCAAAAAGGCCGGGCTCAGCAGTGCCACCATCAGCCGGGTGAGCCGCTGTCTCAACTACGGCGCAGGAGGCTACCGGGCGGTGATCCGCCGGCTGGAGGAGGCGGAAAAGACCCCATGACATTGGACCTGGAGCTCTTGGATGCCGCGGAAAAGCTGCGCTATGCCCTGCGGGGGCTGTATCTCTCCCGGGGATACCGGCGGTACCGCATGGGCAAGTTTGAAGAATACGACCTCTACGGCCGCTTTAAGGAGTTTTTGACGGACGAGCGCGTCCTCACCTTCACCGATACCGACGGCAAGCTGCTGGCCCTCAAGCCGGACGTGACCCTGTCCATCGCCAAAAACACCCCGGACGACCCCGCTGTCCTCACCCGCCTATGCTACGATGAGACCGTCTACCGGGCGGGCAGGATCGGCGGCTTCCGGGAGATCATGCAGTCCGGGCTGGAGTGCATGGGGCCAGTGACGGACGCCTCCGTGGGCGAGGTGCTGGAGCTGGCCGGGGAAAGCCTGTCCCGCATCCGCCGGGAATTCGTTTTGGCCGTGTCCCATCAGGGCCTGCTGGAAGCGTTCGTCCGGTACGCTTCCTCCCGGCCGGAGATCCAAAAGTCTCTGCTCACACTGGCCGCCGAGAAGAACGTCCAGGGGCTGGCGGCCCTGGGTGCGGCCCGGGCTCTGCCCGAAGACCGGCTGCGGCCTCTGTCGGAGCTGCTGCGGCTCTACGGCCCCCCGGCCCGGGTGCTGGACCGCCTGGAAGCCCTGTCGGCCCAGGTGGGGGCTCTGGAGGAGTATGCCGGCCTGCGCCAGGCACTGGAAGCCGTTATGCACAGCCCCCTGGGGGACCGGGTCCGCCTGGATCCCTCGGTGGTGGGCAACGGGAACTATTACGGCGGCGTGCTGTTCCACGGGTTCGTCAAGGGCGCGCCGGACCGGGTGCTCTCCGGCGGGCAGTACGACCGCCTGATGGACCGGATGGGCAAGCGTTCTGGAGCCGTGGGCTTTGCGGTGTATCTCAACGCCTTGGAGGATCTAAAGCCATGGGAGGGAACGATATGTTGAAGATCGCGCTGCCCAAGGGCCGCCTGGGGGAACAGGTCTTCACCCGGTTTGCCCAGGCGGGGTTCCCCTGCCACCAGCTGCTGGACCCCGGCCGACGGCTGATCTTTGAGGATGACACCCACCGGGTGCAGTTTTTCTGGGTCAAGCCCGCGGACGTGGCTGTCTACGTGGAGCGGGGCGCCGCGGACTTGGGCGTACTGGGCAAGGACCTGCTGCTGGAGGAACGACCCCAGGTCTATGAGCTGCTGGACCTGAAGCTGGGCCGCTGCCGGCTGGTGGTGGCCGGGCCCCAGGGGTTCACCGGCGAGGGGATCCACACCCTGCGGGTGGCCACCAAGTTCCGGCGCATCGCCCGGGACCACTTTGCCGCCCAGGGCCGGGACATCGACCTCATCCCCCTGAACGGTTCCATCGAGCTGGCCCCCGTGGTGGGGCTCTCCGATGTGATCCTGGACATCGTGGAGACCGGCGCGACCCTGCGGGAAAACAAGCTGACGGTGCTGGAGACCGTGTGCCCGGTGACGGCCCGGCTCATCGCCAACAAGACCAGCTTTCAATTCGAAAACGCCGCCATCGGGGAGCTGTGCGCCCTGCTGGACGGTCCGATCCAGGAGGAGACAATATGATCCGCATCATACCCTGGGGCTCCGTGCCCATGGAGGAGATCTTGACCCGAAGGGACCTGTCGAAGGACGTTTCCGCCTCCGTGGCGGAGATCCTTCGCACCGTGCGCGCGCAGGGCGACGCCGCCCTGCTGGACTACGCCCGCCGCTTTGACCGCGTTTCCGTAGAGCGCCTGGAGGTCCCCCGGGCGGCCTGGGACCGGGCTGCCGAGCAACTGGATCCCCAGCTCATGCGGGTGATCCGCCGGGCGGCGGAGAACGTCCGCAGCTTCCATCAAAATCAGGTGCGCTCCGGGTTCGTCTGCACCGGCACGGGCACGGTGATGGGGCAGCGGGTGGTCCCCCTGGATCGGGTGGGCATCTACGTGCCCGGCGGCACAGCGGCCCTGCCCTCCACGGTCCTCATGGACTGCATCCCCGCCAAGCTGGCGGGCTGCAAAGAGGTGATCATGACCACGCCCCCCGGAAAGGACGGCCAAGTGGCGCCCGCCGTGCTGGCCGCTGCCGCGGTGGCCGGCGTGGACCGGGTGTTCTGCGTGGGGGGCGCCCAGGCCATTGCAGCCCTGGCCTACGGCACCGAGACCGTCCCCCGGGTGGACAAGATCGTGGGCCCAGGCAACGCCTGGGTGGCAGAAGCCAAGCGGCAGGTCTTCGGTCAGGTGGCCATCGACATGATCGCCGGCCCCAGCGAGATCCTGATCCTGGCGGACGGCAACACCGACCCCGCCCAGGCCGCCGCCGACCTGCTCTCTCAGGCGGAGCACGACGTGCTGGCCAGCGCGGTGCTCATCACCGACAGCGAATCCCTGGCCCGGGCCGTGCAGGACCAGGTGGAGCACCAACTGGATGCGCTGCCCCGCCGGGACATCGCCCAGGCCTCCATCGACGAAAACGGCCGGATCCTCTGCGTGCCGGACCTTTCCGTGGGGATAGAGATCGCCAACGCCCTGGCTCCGGAGCACCTGGAGCTCTGCGTGGACGATCCCTTTGCCCTGCTGCCGGCGGTGCGCAGCGCCGGATCGGTCTTCCTGGGCCGCAGCTGTCCCGAGGCTTTGGGGGACTATCTAGCCGGACCCAACCACACCCTGCCCACCGGCGGCACCGCCCGGTTCTCCAGCCCCCTGTCCGTGGACGACTTCGTGAAAAAGATCCAGTTCACCTACTTCACCCCCGCCGCCCTCCAGGACGTGGCGGAGGACGTGGCCCGTTTTGCCCGGGCGGAGGGTTTGGAAGCCCACGCCCACAGCGCGCTGATCCGCGGGGAGGCCCGATCATGAGCCGCTTTTTGTCTCCCCGGTTAAACGCCCTGGCTCCTTACACCCCCGGAGAACAGCCAAAGGAACCCGGCCTGCTCAAACTCAACACCAACGAATCTCCCTTTCCCCCCGCACAACAGGCAGTGGCCGCGGCGGCCCGGGCGGCGGAGACCCTGCAGCTCTACTGCGACCCGGACTGTACCGCTCTGCGCCGGGCGCTGGCGGCCCGATACGGCCTGGAGGCCGACCAGGTGCTGTGCACCAACGGCTCCGACGAAGCCCTGCTGTTCGCCTTTCTGGCCTTTTGCGATGCAGACCGCCCGGCGGTCTTCCCGGATGTGACCTACGGCTTCTACCCCGTGCTGGCGGCCCTTAATCGCGTACCGGTCCGAGAGATCCCCGTAAACGACGACTTCACCCTGCCGGTGCCGGAGCTGCTCCGGGCCCGGGGCGTGCTGATCTTCCCCAATCCGAATGCGCCCACCGGCCTGCTGCTGCCTCTGGAGCAGATCGAAGCTCTGCTGGCCTCCCAGCCGGATCGTCTGGTGCTGGTGGACGAGGCCTACGCCGATTTCGCGGGGATCACCGCGGCGGGGCTCATCCCCCGGTACCGCAATCTGCTGATTACCGGCACCTTTTCCAAATCCCGCTCCATGGCGGGGGCCCGGCTGGGCTTTGCCCTGGGAAGCCGGGAGATCATCGCCGACCTGGAGCGCGTCCGCTGCTCCGTGAACCCCTACAATGTCAACGCCATGACCCAGGCGGCGGGTCTGGCCGCCCTGGAGGACGAAGCCACCACCCGGGCCCGTGTGGACGCCGTGGTGGAGACCCGGACGTACGTTGAGGACCGGCTGCGGGCCCTGGGGTGTACCGTCACAGACAGCCGGGCCAATTTCGTCTTCCTGCGGCACCCGGCCTGCTCCGGGGAGACGATCTATCACGGCCTGCGGGAAAAGGGCGTGCTGGTCCGGCATTTCGACGCCCCGCGGATCCGGGAGTACAACCGCGTCACCGTGGGCACCCGCCCGCAGATGGACCGTTTTTTGACCGCACTCTGCCAGGTATTGGAGGAGAGATCATGAGAGAAGCCCATGTGGCCCGCGCCACCCACGAAACGAATATCGACCTCACCCTGGCTCTGGACGGCTCCGGGAACAGCCGGATCGACACCGGCGTGGGGTTTCTGGACCATATGCTGGAGCTCTTTGCCCGCCACGGCCGCTTCGACCTGCGCCTTTCCTGCCAGGGAGACACCCGGGTGGATGACCACCACACCGTGGAGGACGTGGGCATCTGCCTGGGCTCGGCCTTTGCCCAGGCCCTGGGGGACAAGCGGGGCATCTGCCGGTACGGCCAGGCCCTGCTCCCCATGGACGAGGCGTTGGTCCTCTGTGCGGCGGACTTGTCCGGCCGGGGCTTTCTGGCCTTTGACCTGCCCGTGCCCGCCCAAAAGGTCGGCACCTTCGACACGGAGCTGGTGGAGGAATTCTGGCGGGCATTCGCGCTCCACGCGGGGTGCACCCTGCATCTGAAGGAGCTTGCCGGGAAAAATTCCCACCACATCCTGGAGGCGTCCTTCAAGGCCGCGGCTCGGTGCCTGCGGGCCGCTGTGGCTATCGACCCCGACTTTGCCCAGGACATCCCCTCCACCAAGGGGGTGCTGGAATGATCGCCGTGGTGGACTACGGGGTGGGCAACCTGTTTTCCCTGCGAAGCTCCCTGGAATACCTGGGTCAAACGGTCCGGGTCACCGGCGATCCGGCAGTGCTGGCCCAGGCCGACCGGCTGATCCTGCCCGGCGTGGGCGCTTTCGGCGACGCCGCCAGGCAGCTGCGGGACTCCGGTCTCGGAGAAGCGGTCTGCCGGGAGGCGGACCGGGGCAAACCGCTGCTGGGCATCTGTTTGGGCATGCAGCTGCTGTTCCAGGGCAGCCTGGAATTCGGCGTCCACCGGGGCCTGGGGCTGCTGCCCGGTTGGGTGCGCCCCATCGCCGAGAGCATTTCCCCCGGCCACAAAGTCCCCCACATCGGGTGGAATGCCCTGCACTTTCTGCGGCGCGTCCCGCTCTTTCGCAACACTCAGGAAGGGGACTGCGTCTACTTCGTCCACTCCTTTCACGCGGCCTCGGTGCCCGACGCCCTGGCGGTGACAGACTACGGCGGGGTGCTCACCGCCGCTGCCGGCCGGGACAATATCCTGGGGTGCCAGTTCCATCCGGAGAAGAGCGGCCGGGTGGGCCTGGGCATCCTGCAGGCTTTTTGCGAATGACAGCGCTCTCCGGCCCCGCCGCCGCGCCGAACGCTCCGCGTTCGCCGCTCCCGCTGCGCGGGAGCGCCGTGCCCCCTGCGGGGGCACGGCCGCGCGGCGGCGGGGTCCCCACATCCCACACAAGGAGGCATCCCATGCTGCTCTTTCCAGCCATCGATCTCCTCTCCGGTCAGGCCGTGCGCCTGCTCCGGGGAGACTACCGCACCGCCACCATCTACAGCACCGATCCCCCCGCCCTGGCGGCCTCCTTCGCCCAGGCGGGCGCCACCCACCTGCACCTGGTGGACCTGGAGGGTGCCCGGGACAGCGGCACCCCCAACTTTTCCGTGGTGGAGCAGATCAAAAAGACCACCGGCCTGTTCTGCCAGCTGGGCGGCGGCGTCCGGGACCTGCCCACCGCCCGCCGGTACTTCGATGCCGGCATCGACCGGGTGATCCTGGGCACCGCCGCAGTGGAGGACCCGGATCTGCTGGCCGCCGCCGTGGCCGCCTTCGGCCCGAAGATCGCCGTGGGCGCAGACGTCCAGGACGGCTTCCTCGCCCTTCGGGGCTGGACCCAGCAGTCCCGGCGCACCCTGCCGGACTTCTGCGCAGACCTGGAGGCCCTGGGCGTTGCCACCGTCATCTGCACCGACATCTCCCTGGACGGCGCCCTGGCCGGTACCAACCGCGCCCTCTATGCGGACCTGGCCCACCGCACGCACCTGGCCATCGTTGCCTCGGGGGGCGTCTCCTCCCTGGAGGACATCCGCGCCCTGCGGGCCCTGGGCCTCTCGGGGGCCATCGTGGGCAAGGCCCTGTACACGGGCGCCTTGGACCTGAAAGCAGCACTGGAGGCGGCACGATGATCACCAAACGCATCATCCCCTGCCTGGACGTGAAGGACGGCCGGGTGGTCAAGGGGGTCCGCTTCGCCGGCCTCAACGACGTGGCCTCCCCCGTGGAGCTGGCCCAGTATTACAGCGACCACGGCGCGGACGAGCTGGTCTTCTACGACATCACCGCCTCTGCCGAGGGCCGGGCCCTGTTCACGGACATCCTCACCCAAACGGCCCGCCGGGTGTTCATCCCCCTCACCGTGGGGGGCGGCGTGTCGTCTCTGGCCGATTTCGAGCGGGTGCTGGCCTGCGGCGCGGACAAGGTCAGCGTCAATTCCGGCGCCCTCCGGGACCCCGACCTCATCGCCCAGGCCGCCCGGCGGTACGGCAGCCAGTGCGTGGTCCTCTCCGCCGACATCCGCCGGGTGTCGGGCCGGTTCCACGTGTTCTGGGGCGGCGGCCGCCGGGATACCGGCCTGGACGCTCTGGAATGGCTGCGCCGGGTCGTGGCCCTGGGCGCGGGAGAGGTGGTGGTCAACTCCATGGACACCGACGGCGTGCAGCGCGGCTTCGATCTGGAGCTGCTCCAAAAGGTCGTGGAGGCGGTGGACGTGCCGGTGATCGCCTCCGGGGGCGCCGGCAGCGCGGAGGACTTCCTCACCCTGTTCACCGCCCTGCCCCGGGTGGACGCCGGTCTGGCGGCCTCCATCTTTCACTTCGGCCAGGTCCGCATCCAGGACCTGAAGCAACAAATGGCGGCCCGGGGCATCCCCACCCGCCTGGGCCTGTAAAGGAGACGATCCCATGGACACTTCCAACCTGCGTTTCGATGAAAACGGCCTGATCCCCGCCATCGTGCAGGACGCCGACACCGGCCAGGTGCTCACCCTGGCCTATATGAACGCCGAGAGCCTGGCCATCACCCTGGAAAAGCGCCTCACCTGCTTTTTCAGCCGCTCCCGGCAGACCCTGTGGCTCAAGGGGGAGACCAGCGGCAATTACCAGCACGTGGTGTCCTGCACCGCCGACTGCGACGGCGACGCCCTGCTGGTCCGCGTCCACCCCGACGGCCCCGCCTGCCACCTGGGCACCCCCTCCTGCTTCTCTGACCCCATCCTCCCCGAGGAAGACCCGCCCTTCACCCTGGAGGGCCTGCTGGAGCTGATCCGGGGCCGCCAGCGGGAAAAGCAGGAGGGCTCCTACACCAGCTACCTGTTCGAGAAGGGCCTGGACAAGATCCTGAAAAAGGTGGGCGAGGAGAGCACCGAGGTCATCATCGCCGGCAAGGCCCAGGACAAAGCCGAGACGGTCTACGAGCTGGCGGACCTCACCTACCACCTGCTGGTGCTCATGGCCCAGGCCGGCATCTCCGTGGAGGAAGTCCGCCGGGAGCTGGCCCGCCGCCACGTGGTGGACCGCAAGGTGAAACAGGAGCACATGGGCGGCGAGGGCTGACCCCTCCGGCCGGCTTCGTGCACGAAAACGGCCCTTTTCGGCGGGTTCCGGTCCCCTTTCGGGCCAAAAAATGCTCTTTCCGTGCAAAACGGGCGAAGCATCGCTTCGCCCGTCTTCTTTGCCCCTCAATGTTCCCGGCCGTGGTGCCCCCCTCGGGGGCCGTGTCCCGGGTGCGGCTCCTGGGGGAGCCGCTGCTCCCAGTCCGCCCGCAGCTTGCGCAGCAGCTCCAGCAGGGTCTCCTGCTCCGCCGGCTCCAGTGCAGAAAACAGCGCCTGCCGCCGCTGGGGCCGCCCGTCGTTCTCGGTCTGGGCCCGAGCCTGCCCCGCCTCGGTCAGCGCCACGTCGGTGGTGCGGCGGTCTTCCGAACTCTCCTTCCGGGTGATGAGCCCCGCGGCCTCCAGCTTGCCCAGCAGTTCACTGGCCGAACCGGCCTGGATCCCCATCCGCTGGGTGAGCTCCCGCTGGGTCATGGGCCCCTGTGCCAGCAGCGAGAGGACCCCGCTCTGGCCGCCCCGGCCGTCCCTGTGCCCCCGCAGCAGGTGCTCCAGGGCTCTGAACTCCCCCAGCAGCTGTCCGGCCGTGTCATCTGCCTCCTCCGGCGGGTGCCGGTGCCCGCCATGCGGCCCGTGGGGCCTGGGTCCCGGCTCCCCGTGTTCTCTTTGGGGCGGCAATTCCCCCGTCCGGGCATACGCCTCGCCCCGGGGACAGTGGGGCGCTTCCAAATCGCAGTGCCGGCCGCAGCCCGGGCATTCCCCGCGCTTTCCGGCTCCTTCCTGTCTCGATCCTTCCCATTCTCCGTGTCCTCTCTCCGCCCGGGGCGGCAATTCCCCCGTCCGGGCATACGCTTCGCCCCGGGGACAGTGGGGCGCTTCCAAATCGCAGTGCCGGCCGCAGCCCGGGCATTCCCCGCGCTTTCCGGTCTCTTTGGGTTCCATTTCAGACATGTTTCGTCCTCCTTCTTTTTCTTTAGGTGCCTTTATAATACACCCTTTCCCGGCATTTGTCAAGGTACCTTTTCAAAAAATTTCTGCTCTCTCCCACCCCTGCCGTTTTGCCCGCCTGCCGGCGGGCCCGCCGCCCCCCTGCGGGGGCCGGCGCCCCGGGCCTTCGGCCCGGGGCAAAACGGCGGTTTTCGGCCCCATTCCGCTCTGGACAACCGCCCCGGAATATGCTAGAATGAGAAAGAGCCCGGCGTCCGCAGCCCTTCGGACGCCTGCAGCCACGCTTTTTCTCAGGAGGATCGGATCATGCAGGACGCGCTTTTCCAAGCACCCCTCTATTGGGACCCCGTCCCCATCCCCGCCGTCATCGCCCAGCCGGCAGACGGCCGCTGGCATGCGGCCTATCAAAATCCCGCCGCCCAGGCGCTGGTGGCCGGCCGCACCCAGGAGCTCTTCCAGGCCGCCGCCTCCGCCCTGGAGTCCCCCGGCACGCCCTGGTCCGGCCGCCTGTGGGACCGCCCCTGCACCGTGCAGACCGCTTCTTACCCCGGCGGACAGGTCCTGCTGCTCCTGCATGTGGATGACCGGGAGGAGCGCTTTGCCGCCGCCCAGGCCGCCCTGCAGAGCGCCCTGGATGCCGCCAACGCCGCCAACCGCGCCAAATCCGACTTCCTGTCCAATATGTCCCACGACATCCGCACCCCTCTCAACGCCATCATCGGCATGACCACCATCGCCCAGGCCCACCTGGACGAGCGGGACCGCCTGGAGGACTGCCTGGAAAAGATCGGCCTGTCCTCCCGGCATCTGCTGGGCATCATCAACGACATCCTGGACATGTCCCGCATCGAGAGCGGCAAAATGACCGTCACCCCGGAGGACTTCACCCTGGCGGACCTCCTCTACTCCCTCATGGCCGTGTTCCGGCCCCAGGCCGAGAAAAAACGCCAGCAGATCCACCTGGACTTCAACGGCGTCCGCCACGAGCAGGTCCGGGGCGACCAGCTGCGCATCCAGCAGGTCCTGCTGAACATCCTCTCCAACGCCGTGAAATTCACCCCGGAGGACGGTTCCATCTCCCTCACCGTCTTGGAGACCGACGCCCGCACCTCGGGCCCCCGGCCCCACGCCTACTACCGGTTCCAGGTCACCGACACCGGCATGGGCATGAGCCCTGCCTTCCTGGAAAAGCTCTTCCTTCCCTTCGAGCGCGCCGAGGGCGTCCACAACATTCAGGGCACCGGCCTGGGCATGGCCATCACCCAGAACCTGGTGAAGATGATGAACGGCCAGATCGCCGTGGAGAGCACCCAGGGCCAGGGCACCACCTTCACCGTCACCCTGCCGTTGGAGCTCCTGGACAGCGAGGAGTCCCGGCTGGAGGTGCTCCGGGGCCTGCGGGTCCTGGCCGCCGATACCGACGCCCCCCTGCTGGGCCATCTCCGGGAGAACCTCCGGGAGCTGGGCCTGGTGTGCAATGCCGTTGCCACCGGCCAGGAGGCCCTGGACTGGGCCGTGGAGGCCCACCTGGCGGGGGAGGACTACTTCGCCATCCTGCTGGCCTGGCGGCTCCCCGACCTGGACGGCATCCAGGTCTGCCGGGAGCTGCGGGCCTTCCTGCCCCCCGAAGCCCCCGTCTTCCTCATGTCCTCCTATGAGTGGCCCTACTCCGCCGACGAGATGCGCAAGCTGGGCATCACCGGCTTCCTGCCCAAGCCCCTGTTCCGCACCCGGGTGAGCGAGGTCCTCTACGCCTGCACGCCGGAGGGCAAAGCCGCCCGGGACCGGGCCGACCGGGCCGAGGAGCCCCGGTTCGAGGGCGTCCAGGTGCTGCTGGTGGAGGACAACGAGATCAACCGGGAGATCGGCGTGGAGCTGCTGGAGATGCTGGGCGCCTCGGTGGAGTGCGCCGAGGACGGCCAGCAGGCCGTGGACCGCTTCCGGCAGGAGCCCCACCGCTTCGACCTCATCTTCATGGACATCCAGATGCCCGTGATGAACGGCCTGGACGCCACCCGGGCCATCCGGGCCCTGCCCGGGGGCAGCGCCGTGCCCATCGTGGCCATGACCGCCAACGCCTTCGTGGAGGACATCCAGGCCTGCCGCCAGGCCGGCATGGACGACCACGTGCCCAAGCCCGTGAACCTCCAGACCCTGGGCGAGGCCATGGCCCGCTTCCTCGCCGGGAAGGAGGGGTCCCCGTGAAGCCCTATCAGGAGGAATACCTGACCCTGCTGCGCTCCACCGCCCAGAACACCGGCCCCCAGGCCGACCGCACCACCCCGGAGGCCTTCGTGGAGCAGGCCGTTCAGGCCAACCGGGCCTCCCGCCGGGCCATCGAACAGGGCACCCAGCTGCTGCGGCAGCACCTGTTCCCCCTGCTGGATGACATCCTGGCCGTCCCCCTTCGGGAGATCGAGGAGCTCACCCAGTTCGCCGCCCGGCTCATGAACCTCACCAGCCAGACCGACGTGGGCCTGAGCTCCCGCATCCACGCCGCCCTGCTCAGCTACGCCCGGCACTACGGCCTCCGGGACATGCTCATCCGGGAGCTCTACCAGGTGGCCATGTCCCTGTACAACCTGGAGACCATGCTCAGCCCCACGGACATCCGGCTGTTCTCCGCCCGGGTCCGGCTGTATTTCACCGAGGCCGCCTCCTTCTTCGACACCGCCTACGACGACATCACCGACCCCGAGACCCGGGGCTACATCCACCGCAGCATGGGCAACATCGCCCTGGGCTACACCGGCAACGATCCCCAAACCGCCCAGGCCAAGCTCCGGGTGGTCACCCACTCCATCTCCGTCCTCTCCGACCCGGACGTCCGGGCCAAGACCCCCTCTCTCCCCTGGGACACCTATCTCTACAAGAGCCACCAGGAGCGCACCTCCCTGCTGAGCTTCCTGCGCACGGGCCTTGCCGGGCCCGATGCCTTCGCCCAGGTGCTGGAATCCGCCCAGGTGGTGCAGGATCGTCAGCTCCAGGCCGCCCGGGAGCGGGGCCGTCCCCTGGAGCCCCGCTGGCAGTACGCCTATCTGGCGGCCCGGTACCACATCGGCGCCATGCCCCTGGAGGAGCTGCTGGACGGCCTGGAGGCCCTGTCCAACGCCTGCGCCGACGACGACTTCTCCGGCCAGAGCACCTTCACCCACATCCAGGTCACCGGCCTCTATCTGGAATATTCCAAGTCCCTCCGGGATCCCCGGGCCCTGCGCCGGGTCCCGGTGTGTCTTGCGGGCATGCTCCGCCGCATGCTCTCCTGGATCGTCCGCGCCCCCAGCACCGACAACAACGAGCAGCTCATGTTCTACCTCCGGGGTGTGCTGTACGCCTACCGGGAGTACCCCGAGACCCCCGCCTTCATCGACCTACTGGAGAACGTCTTTGCCGCCCGCCACCCGGCCACCTTTGCCCGCATGTGGATCGCCGGGCGCATCACCCGGCAGCTCACCGCCTGGGCGCTGGAGGACTGTCCCCAGGCGCTGGTGGGCGTGCTGGACACCCGCACTCCCCAGGAGGTCCGGTCCCGCCGGGAAGCTCTGCTGGACTTTGCCCTCACCGCCGGCCGGCTCTACGACACCGGCATGGTCCACTTCATCAATCTGGACGCCTCCGCCTGCCGCGGCCTGTTCGAGGAGGAGGACCGCCTCATCCAGCAGCACGCCCGCTGCGGCGCCACCCTGCTGGAGAGCTTCCCCTCCACCCAGGCCTTCGCCCCCATCGCCCTGGGCCACCACCGGCACTTCAACGAGAAGGGCGGCTTCCCGGCGGATTTCGACCTCTCCCACCATCCCCTGGCCCCGCTCATCAGCATCGTGGCCGCCGCCGACACCCTGGTGGCCGCCGCAGAGGAGACCTCCAGCCGCTACCGCCCGGTGATCCCCTTTGACCAGGCCTGCGCGGTGGTGCTCTCCGGCCGGGGCACCCGGTACGCCCCCTTCGTCTCCGACCTGCTCCAGACCCCCGCCCGCCGGGCCGCCTTGGCCGACCTGGTGGAGGACAGCAAGCGCCAGGCCTACCTGGAGATGTACCGCCGCCGCGCCGCCATGACCGCCCTCTAAATCCGTGTGTCCGTGGCCGGACCGGCCAAGCCGCGGCCCCTGCCGGGGCAGGGCAAAGCCGCGCCCCACCGCCTACTTTTTTCCAGTAGGTCGTCGCGCCCAGTCCGTGGCCGGACGGGCCAAGCCGCGGCCCCTGCCGGGGCAGGGCAAAGCCGCGAGCCAAAGCGTACTTTTATCCAGTGGGTCGTCGCGCCCACCGGTCCGTGGCCGGACCGGCCAACGCCGCGCCCCACCACCTACTTTTTCCCAGTGAGCCGTCGCGCTTGTTAGTTTACATAATTCTAATTTCACCCAACTCAACCACCCCTGCAAACCCGTCCCCCCGGCCCATCTCCGCTCCACCCCTTCCTGTCGGACTCCAGTCCCTTTTTGCGCCCTTCCGGCTCCCTTCCGGTATGGTTCAAACCCCATTTTGCCCCCTTCCCGACATTTGTTTAAATATGAACAAATTGTAAATTTTAAATTTTTTTCAAAAAAGTTTCCCTCCACAGGGAAACTTTACCCCTTTTAAGGGGGGATATATGGAGGGGTCTGTGCCCAGACGGGGCAAGTCGCGCCTCGCGCGTCCCGCGCTGACACGTGCTAGAAAGTGGTGGGTAGTCGCGCCCTCTGGTTTGCAGTAGTCCAAAGCCGCGCCATGGATTCTTCGGACAACCGGCAACCCCTCGCGCCCGGCAGTTCCCGATTTCCGCCAGCACCTCCCGCACACCCCCAACCTGCACGAACCCCGCCCGAACCCCAGCTTTTCCAGCTCGAAGCCGCTCAATTCCACACTCAACTCAACTGGAACGCCACACCAGCCCCACCAAAAATTCCATCTCGCCCGCCCACCCGCCTCCCCCGTCTCGCCGCCTGCCTGCGGCAGGCGCTTTTGCTCCGCAAAAGAGGGGGTGTCCTTTCGGACACCCCCTGCGAGACGGCGCCCCTGCCGGGGCTGGGCAATGCCGCGGGCAAACGCCAACAAACCGAAATTGGGTCGTCGCGCCCGGCAGGATCTGTGGCAATCAATTTCCCTTTACACCCCGTCTTCCCGGCCAAACACCTGCCGGCCGCCCAGGTACGTGGCCAAAACCGGGACCCGGCTCAGCCGCTCCGCCGGAACGGCGAATGGGTCCTCTCCCAGCACGGTGAAATCCGCCAGCTGGCCCGGGGCCAGCTGCCCCTTGCGGTCCTCGTCAAAGCTGGCGAAGGCCCCGGCCCGGGTGAAGCTGTCCAGCGCCTGGGCCACGGAAAAGGCCTCTTCGGGGCGGTAGGCGGGGCCGGGGCGGCGCACGCTGCGCCGTGTGACGGCGCACTGGATGCCCAGCAGCACGTCGGGCTGCTCCACGGGGCAGTCGCTGCCGTTGGACACGGACACGCCCCGGTCCAGCAGGGTCTTCCAGGCGTAGCTGGAAGCGGCCAGCTCGGGGCCCACCCGGTCCGTCACGATGCCGATGTCGTAGTCCAGGAAAATGCTCTGGGCGTAGACGTGCAGCCCCAGCCGCCGGATGCGCTCCAGCTGGTCGGGCCGGGTGATCTGGCAGTGGACGACGCCGTGGCGGGCGTCGGGCCGGGGGAAAGCTTGCTGGGCGTGCGCAAAGGCGGTGAGGACCCGGTCCAGGCAGCCGTCGCCGATGGCGTGGACCGCGGCCTGCATGCCGTGGCGGTGGGCAAAGCCGATCATCTCGTCCAACGTCTCCTGGGAGAACACCGGGATCCCCCGGGTGCCGGGCTCGTCGGCGTAGGGCCGGGACAGGAAGGCGGTGCGGGGGCCCAGGGCCCCGTCTCCCAGCAGCTTCAGCGGGCCGATGCGGAACAGGTCGGTGCCCGTGCCGGTGACGTTCCCCGCCGCCACGAACTGGGCAAACGCCGAGAGGTCCTTGAAATTGCACTGCTCGTACACCCGCACGGTGAGTTCTCCGGCCTGCTCCAGCTCCCGGTAGGCCCGGTTCACCACGGCCCAGGGCAGGGCGGCGAACACGCAGTAGTCGTCGGTCTGGCAGCTGGTGATGCCGTACCGGTTCAGCGTCCGGGCGGCGGCCCGGAGCATGTCCTTCACGGCCTCCAGGGAGGGGGCGGCCATGGCGGCGTACACCCGGTCCATGGCGGCGTCGAAGAACCGGCCGTCGGGCTGGCCGTCTGCGCCCAGGCCGATGCGGCCCCCGGCGGGCTGGGGGGTGTGCCCGGTGACGCCCAGGAGCTCCAGCCCCCGGGAATTGACCACCAGGCAGTGGCCGCAGGCCCGCACGGCGCACACCGGCCGCTCCCGGGAGACCCGGTCCAGGTCGTGGCGGTCGGGCATGCGGCGGACGTCGGCAAAAAAGTCCTGGTTCCAGCCCCGGCCCCGGATCCACGCGGTGTCGTCCCCGGGGCGGGCGGCGGCATGGGCCGTGAGGCAATCCACCAGGTCCTCCAGGCTGCCGGTGTGGCGGTCCAGGGGGGCGGAGAGCAGGCTGCTGCCCAGGGACAGCAGGTGCATGTGGCTGTCGTTGAAGCCGGGGGTGACGAACCGCCCGGCCAGGTCCACGGCGGGGGCCTGGGGCCCGGCGAAGGCAGCAGCGGCTTCGTCGCTGCCCACAAAGGCAAAGCGGCCCTCCGCCACCACGAAGCTGCCGGCCTGGGGGCGGCCCTGGACATACAGGATCCCGTTTCGGTAGAGTGTCTTCATACAGCGCCTCCTGTGGGGTTTCTGGGGCCATTGTAGCACGGGGAGGGCGGGATTGCAACCCGCTGGGGGCAAAAACGCCCTCGCCCGCCCGGCGCAGCCGGGCGCAGGGGCCAAAGCCCCCGGCCGGCCGCCGACAGGCGGCGGGCGAGGGTGGGCGGGTGGGTGGGGTCAGGCGGGGAGCAGGAGCCAAAAGGCGCTGAGCAGCCCCAGAAGGAGCCCGTTCAGCAGGGTGAATTCCAGCAGGAACCGGCCGGGACGGGCGTTTCCTGCGGCCAGGTAGAGCTTGAACCCGATGAGGCTGGCCAGGCTGGCGATGGGGGTGCCCAGGCCGCCGATGTCTACCCCCAGGAGCAGGCCCCGGGCGTTTTGGGTGAAGCCGGAGAGCAGCAGGGCGGCGGGCACGTTGCTGATGACCTGGCTGGTGAGCAGGGCCACCGGGTATTCCCGGCCGGACAGGACGGCACGGAGAAAGCCGTCCACCCCGGGGACCCGGGCCAGGTTGCCGGCGAAGACGAAGAAGCCCACGAAGGTCAGCAGCAGGCAGAAATCGGGCTTGAGGAGGGTCTGGCGGTCAAAGAGCAGCAGCACGGCCACGAGGATCCCCAGCAGGGCGGGCCAGGGGAGCACCCGGACCACGGTGAGCAGGCAGAGGCCGAACAGGGCGCCGTACAGGACCAGGGAGCGGACCCGCAGGGGGTCCGTTTCGGGGGGAAGGGGCCGGAGGGCCGCCCGGGGGAGGGCACGGCAGCACCCCAGGAGCAGCACCAGGGACAGGGCCCAGACGGGGCAGGTCCAGGCGAGGAACTGGCCCATGGTGAGGCCGTAGCGGCCGTAGAGGTACAGGTTTTGGGGATTGCCCACGGGGGTGAGGATGCTGCCCAGGTTGGCGGCGGCGGTCTGCAGGACCACCACCCGCAGCAGGGCGTCTCCCCGGCCGGCCAGGCCCAGCACCACCGCCGCGAAGGGCACGAAGGTCAGCAGGGCCACGTCGTTGGTGACCAGCATGGAGGTGAAAAAGCACAGGCACACCAGCACCGCTCCCACCCCCCGCACCGACCGCACCCTGCCGCAGAGGGCGTGGGCCAGGGACTGGAAGACCCCGGCGGACCGCAGGCCCGCCACCACCGCCATGAGGGCGTAGAGCAGGGCCAGGGTGCGAAAGTCGATGTAGGCGAGATAGGCGGCGTCCGGCGGGACGAAACAGCAGCTGACCCCCGCCGCCACCAGGGCCGCAGTGAGCACCGGCTCCCGTTTGATGCCCGCCCAGAGCATTTTCATGGCGGATCCCCTCTTCCCCGACAGATTCTCCTGGAATGATACGCCGATTCCCGGCGGATGTCAAAGGGTTTGGGAAAATTTTTTCCCGAAAGGGCGCAATCGGTGAAGAGACTGTTCTTTTTCCCGGAAATTTGCTATAATGGGGATAAAATGGGATGAAAGGCGGCGGTGGTATGGGGGCGATCCTCTCCCTGCAGATCACGATCTTTGCCCTGGTGGCGGTGGGCTTTGCGGTGCGGCGGCTGGGGCTGGTGGGGGAACAGGGCCAGCGGAACCTCAACGACCTGGTGATCTACTGCATTTTGCCCTGCAACATCCTGAAGGCGTTTGCCGGGGACGTGGGGGGCGGCGGGTTTTCCGCCTATCTGGGGATCTTCGGGATCTCCCTGGGGCTGCAGGCGTTCTGCGTGGCATATGGGAAGCTGGTGTTCCGCAAGGAGGCCCCGGGGCGGCGGAAATGCCTGGAATACGGCACCATCTGCTCCAACGCCGGTTTCCTGGGGAACCCCATCGCCGAGGGGCTGTACGGCGCGGAGGGCCTGGCCCTGGCCAGCGTGTACCTGATCCCCCAGCGGGTGATGATGTGGGGGGCGGGGCTGCCGGTGTTCTCCGGGGAGCGGGACTGGCGGGCGTCGGTCAAGAAAGTGGTCACCCACCCGTGCATCCTGGCCTGCGTGCTGGGGATCCTCCGGATGGGGACGGGGGTGCAGCTGCCCGAGGCGGTGATGGGCACGGTGAACGCCCTGGGCAACTGCAACACGGCCATGTCCATGCTGGTGATCGGGATGATCCTGGCGCAGATCGACCTGAAGACCCTGTGGGACCCCACGGTGCTGAAATACTCCCTGCACCGGCTGGTGATCCTGCCGCTGCTGGTGTACCTGGTGTGCCGGCTGCTGCCCGTGAGCCGGACGGTGCTGGGGGTGACGGTGGTGCTGGCGGCCATGCCCGCCGGAGCCACCACCAGCATCCTGGCGGAAAAGTACCGGATGGAGCCGGAGTTCGCCACCAAGCTGGTGATCTTCTCCACGCTGCTGTCCCTGCCCACGGTGGCCCTGTGGAGCTTTTTCCTGGGGTGACTTGACGGGGCGGCCCCCAAATGCTACACTGATGACAGATCCCACGAAAAGGAGACGAGTGCGATGAAATTTTCCCAGATCCCTTATGAGCGGCCGGACATCGGCGCCGTCCTGGAGCAGCTGGAGGAGCTGACCCGGCGGCTGCAGGCGGCCGGATCCGCAGAGGAACAGCTGGCCATTTACCGGGAGGAGGAGGCCCTGACCGCCCACCTGTACACCCAGATGAGCGTGTGCTCCATTCGGCACACGGTGGACACCCGGGACGCTTTCTACGACCAGGAGCACCAGTACCTGTCGGAGCAGGGGCCGCTGGTGAACGAGAAGCTGCAGGCCTTCCAGAAAGCGCTGCTGCGCTCTCCCCACCGGGCGGGGCTGGAGGAGGCCCTGGGCAGCCTGCTGTTTACGAATCTGGAGCTGGAGGAAAAGGGGTTCTCCCCGGAGATCATCCCCCTGATGCAGGAGGAGGCCAAGCTGTCCAACGAATATGAGAGCCTGTATGCCAGCGCCCGGGTGCCGTTTTTGGGCGCAGAGCGGACCATCGCCCAGCTGGGGCCCTATAAAGAGGACCCGGACCGGGGCGTGCGCAAGGCGGCCCTGGAGGCGGAGGGCGGGTTCTTCGACGCCCACCGGGAGCAGTTCGACGAGCTGTATGACCGGCTGGTGAAGAACCGCACCGAGCAGGCCCGGCGGCTGGGCTTTTCCAGCTATGTGGAGCTGGGCTTCATCCGCATGGGGCGCAACTGCTACACCCCCCAGGACATCGCGTCCTTCCGGGAACAGGTGGTGCGGGACCTGGTGCCCCTGACCGTGCAGGTGAAGGCCCGGCAGGCGAAACGGCTGGGGATCGAGGACTTCAAGTTCTACGACAACGCGCTGATGTTCCGAAACGGGTCCGCCCGGCCCCAGGGCACCCCGGAGGAGATCCTGGCGGCGGGAAAGCGGATGTACGAGGAACTGTCCCCCGAGAGCGGGGAGTTCATCCGGATGATGCTGGAAAATGAGCTGTTCGACGTGCTGGCCAAGCCCGGCAAGGCCCCGGGGGGCTATTGCAGCGGACTGCCGGAGTACGGCTATCCCTTCATCTTCTCCAACTTCAACGGGACCTCCGGGGACGTGGACGTGCTGACCCACGAGGCGGGCCACGCCTTTGCGGACTACATCGCCGGGAAGACCATCCCCGTGCGGGCCAACCGGAGCCCCACCATGGAGGGCTGCGAGACCCACTCCATGAGCATGGAGTTCCTCACCGCGCCGTGGCATCACCTCTTCTTCGGGCCCCAGACGGACCGGTATGAGCTCTCCCACGCCGAGGCGGCGCTGACGTTCATCCCCTATGGGTGCCTGGTGGATCACTTCCAGGAGGAGGTGTATGCCCACCCGGAGATGACCCCGGAGGAGCGCAACCAGACCTGGGCCCGGCTGGAGCGGGTGTACCGGCCGTACATCGACTTTGGGGACCTGCCCTTCTACGGCCGGGGGGCCGGCTGGCAGCGGCAGATGCACATTTACGGCAGCCCGTTCTACTACATCGACTACTGCCTGGCCCAGGTGATGAGTTTGCAGTTCTTTGCGCTGTCCCTGGCGGACCGGGACGCCGCCTGGAAGAAGTACATGGACTTTGTGCGCCTGGGCGGCACCAAGACGTTCATCGACCTGGCCCACGCCACGGGGCTGCGGTCGCCCATAGACCCCGGGTGCGTGAAGGACGTGTGCGAGGCAACGTTTGCGTGGACGGAGGACCATCAGGTGGAGTGAAGGGGCACGCCTGCTACGCTGGGGACGGATCGGTTTTGCGGCTCGCGGTAAGTAGGTGTCCGCGGAACACATCCTCGGCTCAGAAGCAAAAAGTTCCGGGTCTTCTCTTGACACATTTTTCTTCAGACAGTATAATAGGGTCAGCCTGGGGACGGCACCCATTACAAAAAACAGCGGCTGGAGACCCAACCCACGAAGGGGGAGGACACCCATCGAAAAAAACGTTCAAGTCGTGGATGAGCAGGGAAACCGATATGAACCGACCTGGCCCAAGCGGGCCAAAGGTCTTGTCAAAAACGGCAGGGCGCGTTTTATCGCAAAAGACACCCTCTGCCTGACGCGCCCGCCGATCTCACGATTGGAGGCACAAGAGATGACCTTTGAAAACAATTCCATCCAGTTCACCGCTCCCGAAGGGGCGTACACCATTCCCTACATTCTGCAGCAGATCGCCACAATCCAGGCGGACATCGGATATGTTTCGGCCGCGCTGGAACAGCTGAGCAAGATATCCGATGGCAACAGCGGCAACCCCGGCAGCCCGGGCGATATCGCCGGCGAGGCCAAGGCGAAAGCCATCCGGGACGTGATCATCCACCGGGAGGAAACGAACCAGCAGCTGCTGCGGTTGTATGAGAAGATGTACGACGATTTGACGAGCCGCCCTGAACACAACAGCCCCGAGCAACCGTAAGACCGGTCGCACGGAGCCCAACGGAACCAACGAAATAAGTACCTCCTCGCCGATGGCGGGGAGGTACTGTTCTATGGCTGGGGGGAAGCGGTGCGCGACGGCTCGCCGCTATTGGAGGTAGATCTTCAGCCCCAGCGCGTGAATCAACGTCAGCAGGTCGTCAAACTTACGGAAGGATTTCTTCGATTCAAAATAACTGATGGCGGAGCGGGTCACGCCGACGCTGCGGGCCAGCTCGTCCTGGGTGATCGCCTGCCGGACACGGTGGGCCTTGACGATCTCGCTCAATTCCGCAATACTGGTGATCTCGTTCATTTCTTTCACTCGCTTTCAAATGATAAAAAAAGTGCGCAGCCGAAGCCGCGCACCGAAAAACGCAGCTGGTCTTCTGCTGCGACGCGTCCTATCCATTTTTTAGTGAGAGTCAAGCATTCACATAAACGGACAGTAAACCAAGCGTGCGTTTTTACCATGCACGCCGTCTAAGAGAATGCTTGAAAAAACAAAATGGTGGACTCGTCGCAACATCATCTTACCATGGTGGGATGAAAAAATCAACACGAAATCTGTCGAATCGAAAAAGTATTGTCCCTCCGCCTCCGGCGGGGGAACAAGAAACAAAAAAGTGCGCAGCCGAAGCCGCGCACCGAAAAACGCATGGCTCCAATTGCTGCGACACAACGGCTTTTGTTCACCAAGGGACCAAAAGTGGAACATGCGTTTTTGCCAAAGCAAAGCATGCCCCTTGGTAGTCCTATTCCGTTGTGTCGCAAACCTAGTTTACCATGACCGAATGGAAAAATCAACACGAATCCTGTCGAATCCCAAAAGAAATGTTCCCCCGCTGATGGCAGGGAGATTTTTCTGTTCGATGGGTCGAGCCAAGTGCGTGCAGGCTCCGCCTGCCGCGCCTGTTGGTTGCGCAAACTGGGAAAAAAGCATTTGCGGGTTGGTGGCATCGGGGCGCGGGCAGGTGTATCATCGGGATAGAACGCGGCCGCGGGGATCCATCGGGAGGAAACGATATGAGCTTTGGAAGGAATCTGCAGCATCTGCGCCGTATGTGCGGCAACATGACCCAGGAGGCGCTGGCCGAAAGGCTGGGGGTCAGTCGGCAGACCGTCTCCAAGTGGGAGTTGGACGCGGCCCAGCCGGAGATGGAAAAAGCCATCGAGCTGTGCGGGCTGTTCAACTGCACGCTGGACAATCTCTTTCGGGAGGAGATGGACGGCTTTGACAGCGCCTTTACCGAGCTGCGCGTGGAGACGGTGCCGGGGTTTCGGTACGTGAAGCACGCGGTGATCAGCAGAGAGCCCGAGGAGGACGCCATCCGTTGGGCGATCCGCGTCGCCCGCGAAAACGGCGTGGAGCATCCCCGGGTGATCGGGTGGGATTTTCCCTGTGTTTCCATGGAGCAGGTCAACGTCTACCACATGCACGGCTATGAGGCCGCCTGGGTCCTGCCCGAGGGTCTAACGCCGGCGGGGGTGGAAATACGGGAGCAGAAGGCCCAAAAATATGCCGCGATCCACATCCCCGAGCCGTTCAAAAATCCTTTTGCGACCATTCCCAACGCCTATAAGACATTACAGGAATATATGCGCACCAACGGCTTGGCGCATACGGACCAGGATGTGATCCCGTGCTTTGAGACGGACGGCGATACCATGGATGTGTACATCGCCTGTTCCTGATGCGGTTCCTGACCGGCCTCGAGACAGAAGCGATAGAGCTTCCTCCCTACGGGTGGGAGAGAATGAATAAAACGAAAAGGCGGCCGCCCGCTCCCCTGGGAGCGGGCGGCCAGCTTTATAGAGGAGGGAGGGGTGTGATCAATACATGTCAGGGGCGGGAGCGGGCGCGGGAGGCGTGGGCTCCTTGATGTCGGCCACCAGGGACTCGGTGGTGAGGATGGTGGAAGCCACGGAGGAGGCGTTCTGCAGTGCGGAACGGGTGACCTTGGTGGGATCCACGATGCCGGCCTGGATCATATCCTGGAACTCGCCGGTGAGGGCATTGTAGCCGTAGCCGGGCTTGGCCTCGTTCTTCAGGCGCTCCACGATGACGGAGCCCTCGATGCCGGCATTGGCAGCGATCTGACGGACGGGCTCCTCCAGAGCCTTGAGCAGGATGGCGGCGCCGGTCTTCTCGTCGCCCTCGGCGGAATCCACATAGGCCTTGACGGCGGGGATGGCGTCGATGAGAGCGGCTCCGCCGCCGGCCACGATGCCTTCCTCCACGGCGGCCTTGGTGGCAGCCAGGGCGTCCTCGATGCGCAGCTTCTTTTCCTTCATTTCGATCTCGGTGGCGGCACCGACCTTGATGACGGCTACGCCGCCGGCCAGCTTGGCCAGGCGCTCCTGGAGCTTCTCCCGGTCGAAATCGGAGGTCGTGGTCTCGATCTGGGAACGGATCTGGGTGACGCGGGACCGGATGGCCTCGCTGTCGCCGGCGCCGTCCACGATGATGGTGTTCTCTTTATCCACCTTGACCTGGCGGGCACGGCCCAGCTGGCCCAGCTGGGTGTCCTTGAGCTCCAGGCCCAGCTCCTCGGAGATGACCTGGCCGCCGGTGAGAGTGGCGATGTCGACCAGCATCTCCTTGCGGCGGTCGCCGAAGCCGGGAGCCTTGACGGCCACGCAGGTGAAGGTGCCCCGCAGCTTGTTGAGGATCAGGGTGGTGAGGGCCTCGCCCTCGATGTCCTCGGCGATGATGAGCAGCTTTTTGCCGGACTGGACCACCTGCTCCAGCAGGGGCAGGATCTCCTGGATGTTGGAGATCTTCTTGTCGGTGATGAGGATATAGGGATCGTCCAGCTCGGCGGTCATCTTGTCGGTATCGGTGGCCATGTAGGGAGTGACATAGCCGCGGTCGAACATCATGCCTTCCACCACTTCGCTGTAGGTCTCGGCGGTCTTGGACTCTTCCACGGTGATGACGCCGTCGGAGGTGACCTTCTCCATGGCCTCGGCGATGAGGGTGCCGATCTCCTCGCTGGAGGAGGAAACAGCGGCCACGCGGGCAATGTCCTGGGTGCCGGAGACCTTCTGGGAGTTCTCCACGATGGCCTTCACGGCGATGTCGGTGGCCTTCTGCACGCCGCCCCGGAGCACCATGGGATTGGCGCCGGCGGTGACGTTCTTCATGCCTTCCCGCACCAGGGCCTGAGCCAGCAGGGTGGCGGTGGTGGTGCCGTCGCCGGCCACGTCGTTGGTCTTGGTGGCGACTTCCTTCACCAGCTGGGCACCCATGTTCTCGAAGGCGTCCTCCAGCTCCACTTCCTTGGCGATGGTGACGCCGTCGTTGGTGATGAGGGGCGCGCCGAATTTCTTATCCAGCACCACGTTGCGGCCCTTGGGCCCCAGGGTGATCTTGACGGTATCCGCCAGCTGGTTGACGCCGGAGAGCAGCGCCTTGCGGGCGTCCTCTCCGTAAATGATCTGCTTTGCCATAGTTCCTCGTTCCTTTCTTCGCGAAAATGTTCTATCTGAGCCGGTTTACTCCACCACGGCCAGCACGTCGGACTGCTTGACGATGGTGTACTCCACGCCGTCGACCTTCACTTCGGTGCCGGTATACTTGGCGCAGATGACCCGGTCGCCTTCCTTGAGGTACATCTTGATCTCCTTGCCGTCCACCTCGCCGCCGGGGCCCACCGCCACCACGCGGGCGATCTGGGGCTTCTCCTGGCTCTTGGCCGCCAGGACGATGCCGCTCTTGGTGGTCTCTTCCGCCTCTTCGGTCTGGATCAGCACTCTGTCGAGTAGGGGTTTGATCGTCATACTACACACCTTGGCCCTTTGTATCGTTTTGGGCCGTTCCTTTCTCCCCGGATGATCTTTCACGCGCTCTCCGGGGAAAGGCGCGAATCGCATTGGTTAGCACTCTGTTTCTTTGAGTGCTAACCCTATTGTAGACGCATGGTCAGGAAAAGTCAAGAGCTTTCACGGAAATTTTTGACTTTTAACAATTCCTTCACAAAATGGGGAGGCGGCGGGCCTTGAAACACATGGAATTGGGGGTGAGCAGGGCCCTTCTCGCCTTGGCGCTGTGGGGGGCGTCGGCCTGGGCGGCGGCGCTGTGCTCCTCCACCATGCGCTGGATGAGGAAGCCCGCATTGGCCAGGTCATTGATGTAGGTGGAGATCTTGTGGTTGGCGAAGGTGACGGTGCTGTCGTGGACGGGCATGGTGAAGTAGTTCTCGTCGAAATAGCTGCGGGTCAGCCGGAAGGAGCCGTCCGGCTCCTCCACCACCCGGCATTCGTCGGTGGAATAGCCCACGCAGTAGTTGAGGGGATGGGCCCAGCTGAAGATAAACGTGCCGCCGGGCTTGAGGTAGGAGGCGATGTGCCGGAAGGTGCGGTCCAGGTCGGTGCTCCAGCCGATGCCATAGATGGAATAGACCAGGTCGAAGGTGCCCTTGGGCACGGGGAGGGGGTCCTCCATGGGCGAACAGAACAGGCGGGCGGAATAGCCGCTTTCGGTGAGGAGCCGCTCGGCGTTTTCCAGCTGCTTTTGGGAGATGTCTGCGCCCCAGAGCTCGGCCGCCCCATGCTGGGCCATATAGCGCAGGGAATGGCCGCTGCCGCAGCAGATCTCCAGGACGCGCTGGCCGGTGACGTCGCCGAACAGGTTCAGCTCTGTCTCATCGGGGAAATAGACCCCCAGCTCCGGCAGGGCGGTGACGCCGAACCAGAGATCGGCGTGGTCGTTCCAATAGGTCTTGTTGTGTTCCAGAATCTGATCGTTCATGGGGTCCTCCTTGTGGGATAAATGTAGGACGCTATTATACCCCAGGGGGAGCGGGTTGTCCATGGGCAGACCCCACAAAATGCGACCGGGTTTTTCTCCCCCACAAAATATCGTCAGGGTCCCATCGAAAAACCTGATCGGACGGGCACCGGGAGGTCGTTGAATAAAGAGGTTGACATTTTGCCGCGTTTTTTGTATAATCGAAAACTCGCGTCTAAAAAACGAAAAAAGGAGAGAGAAAGATGAAATTGGAAACCCAGCGGCTGATCCTCCGGGAGATGACCCAGGCCGACTACCCGGCGCTGGCAGCGATCTTGCAGGATGAACAGACCATGTACGCGTATGAGGGGGCTTTCAGCGACGAAGAAACACAAGTATGGCTGGACCGTCAACTGGAACGGTACCGGCAGCTGGGCTACGGCCTGTGGGCCGTGGTGCTCAAGGAGACCGGCCAGATGATCGGCCAGTGCGGACTGACGCTGCAGCGCTGGAAAGACCGGGAAGTGCTGGAGGTGGGGTATCTGCTGAACCGGGCCTATTGGCACCGGGGATATGCCACGGAAGCCGCCATCGCCTGTCGGGACTATGCCTTTGGAGCCCTGGGCGCCGAAGCGGTCTGCTCCATCATCCGGGACACGAATACCGCCTCACAAAATGTGGCTCGGCGCAACGGTATGCACCTGGCGGACGACGGGTACATCAAGCACCACCGCGGGGTGGACATGCCCCATATGCTTTTCCAGGTGGAGCGGGCACACACTATTTGAAATACTGATAGAACTGGCAGGGGATCATGCCGTTGTAGAGCTTGCGGCGCTTGTCTGCCCGGCGACCGAAGAGGGCTTCGAAGTCCTCCTCCGGGGTGAGGATCCCGTAGCTCCAGCCCTTTTGCCGGGGGAACACCGGGCCCAGCGCCCGGTAGAGCTCCTGGGCCGCCGAACGGTCCAGGAGACGCTCCCCGTAGGGCGGGTTGGTGACCACACACCCATAGGGCCCGGCTGCGGCAAAGCGGCGGGCATCCCCCAGGTGGGCGGAGATACAGTCCCCCACGCCGGCCCGCCGGGCATTGGCCCGGGTGAGCTCGATGCAGGCGGGGTCCAGATCCGAACCGGTGGCGGTGAAGTCGGCGTCCCGGCGGATCAGGTCCCGGGCGCGGCTGCGCTCCTGCTGCCAGACGGCGGCATCGCTCTCACGCCAGGTCTCCGCGGCAAAGGAACGATCCAGCCCCGGGGCCCGGTTTTGGGCCAGGAGGGCTGCCTCGATGAGCAGGGTGCCGGACCCGCAGAAGGGGTCATAAAACGTGCCGTCCGGCCGGACCCGGGCCAGGGTCACCAGCGCCGCGGCCAGGGTCTCCCGCAGGGGGGCCAGGTTGGACTCGGTGCGGTAGCCACGCTTATAGAGGGGGTCCCCGGAAGTATCCAGCAGCAGGCTGACCCGGTCCTTCAGCAGACGGAACCGCACCCGGTGGACGGGACCGGTCTCGGGGAACCAGGTCACCCGGTGGCGGCGCTTGAGGCGCTCCACGATGGCTTTTTTCAGGATGGACTGGCAGTCCGGCACACTGTGCAGAGCGCTGGACAGGCTGCTGCCGGTGACGGGGAAGGTGTCCTCCCGGCCCAGAAAGTCCTCCCAGGGCAGGGCCAGCGCGCCCTGGAACAGCTCCTCGAAGGTGCGGGCCTCGTACTCCCCCACCAGGATGCCCACCCGCTCCCCGCAGCGGGTCCACAGGTTGGCCCGGGCCACGGCGGCCTCCCCACCGGAAAACAGCACCCGGCCGTTCTCCGCCCGGACTTCGGCGCAGCCCTGGGCGGTGAGCTCCCGGGCCACCAGGCCCTCCACCCCCAGCAGGCAGGACACGCACAGGGTCATTCGATCCTGCATCCTTCTCTCTCCTTTCGGCAAATGACGGCGGAAAAAAGCGGGGTCTCCCCCGCTTTTCCCCAGCTCCAATCTGGGTTTTATTCTTCTTCCGGGATCAGCAGCCCGTAGCCGCCGCCCTTGCGCTTATAGACCAGGTTGATCTCCCCGGATTCGGTCTTGAACAGGAAGAACTCGTGGTCCAGCAGGTTCATCTGGAGGATGGCCTCCTCCGGCGTCATGACCTGCACGGCAAAGCGCTTGGTGCGCACCACATCCAGCTCCTCGTCGGGCTCCTCGTAGTAGTCGTCCGGCAGCAGCGGACCGGGGTCCATCTTGCGGGCCTTTTCCAGGCGGGTCTTGTTCCGACGGATCTGCCGGCCCAGGGCGCTGATCACGTGATCCAGGGCATCGTTCATCTCGGGGGCGGTCTCTTCCGCCCGCAGCAGCATGCCCCGCTGGCGCACGGTGATCTCCACGGTCTGGCGGTTGCGTTCCACCGTCACGGTGACGGTGACTTCGGCATCCTCATCGAAGATGCGGTCAAACTTGTCCAGTTTGCGCTCCACCAGCTTTTTAAAATTGTCCCGCAGGTTGACTTTCCTGCCAATGACGGTGATCTTCATGGCTCTCCCTCGCCTTTCACAGTTACTAGAAGCGCTGGGGCTTCCATCCTTATTTTAGCCTATTTCCCCGGGGATTGCAAGAGATTTTTGTCAAATTATCACAGTTTTGTGCCGGGTGACGTGGCAGCCCACGTTCACCGCCACCGGCAGGCCGGCGATGTGGGTGGGATAGGCCTCGATGTTCACCTTGAGGGCGGTGACAGAGCCGCCAAAGCCCTGGGGGCCCACGCCGGTCTCGTTGACGGCGAGCAGCATTTTCTCCTCCAAGGCGGCGTAGTAGGGGTCGGGATGGGGCAGGGAAACGTCCCGGCAGAGGGCACGTTTGGCCAGCTCGGCGCAGAGCTCGAAATCGCCGCCCAGACCCACCCCCAGGACCACCGGCGGGCAAGGGCTGCCTCCAGCGATGCGGACGGTCTCCACCACAAAGTCGATGAGGGCCTGCTCCCCGGCGGCGGGGGTGAACATTTTCAGGCGGCTCATATTTTCACTGCCGAAGCCCTTGGGCGCCACGGTGAGGGTGAGACGGTCGCCGGGCACCAGCCGAACGTGGAGGATGGCCGGGGTGTTGTCGTCGGTGTTGACCCGGCGCAGGGGGTCCCGCACCACGGAATAGCGCAGCCGGCCTTCCAGATAGCCCCGGCGGACACCTTCCTGGACGGCGGCGGTAAAATCACCCAGAAAGTGGATCTCCTGGCCCACGTCCGCAAAGATCACCGCCATGCCGGTATCCTGACAGATGGGCAGACTCATGTCCCGGGCGGCATCCAGGTTGCGGCCCAGGTCCTCCAAAATGGACCGGCCCAGGGCGTCCGTCTCCTGAGAGGCACTGGAACGCACCAGGGTTTCCAGGCTGGCTGGCAGCTCTCGGTTAGCGGCGATACAGGCATCCCGAACCGCCTGGGTGATCGTTTCCACATGGATCTCCCGCATCTTACGATCCCTTCTTTCCACGGTATTCGCCCCCATAGCTTTGACGGAATTTCCACTGGGGGTACCAGCCGACCACACAGAAGATGCCCAACACCAGGGCCACGCCCAGAATCACCCACATGAAATTGGCCAGCTTGAACCGCAGATGGGGCTGGGCCACACTGCACAGATAGATGCTGTAGCTGTCGGCGTCGCCCGCTGTCACTTCCCAGCGGCCGCTGGCGATACTGGGCGGGACCTCCTCGCCATACAGCGAGACGAGGGGATCCGGGGAATGGAGCTCACAGGTCAGGCTGCCCTGACGTGCCCAGCCCGCCAGCGAGCCAATATTCATGCTGTAGGCATACACATAAGGCTTGTACCCGGTATAGACGGTTGGGCACAAGGGACCGGTCACCGTGTGGAGCAGCTCCCCGCCCGCAGGGACCGACAGGGTATATTCCAGCCAATAGAGGACCGGCCCGTTGAAGCAGGCCAGATCCACCACCCCGGCATAGCAGTCCTGGTCCAGCATCTTCAGCAGCTGCTCCCGGTAGAGCCGGGTCCGCTCCTCCCGGCCGGTGCCGCCGGGGACCAGTTGGGAGGCGGACAGGAGCCGATCCACCTGGGAGTGGTGGATCATCTCGTCCACGGTCATGGTCTCCGTTTTCAGCAGAGCGATGGAGCCGTCTGCAGTCTCGTCTCCCTCTGCATCGTATCGCCAGGTGGGTTCTGCATCCAGCGGCTGGCCCACCACGAAGAAGGTGAACCAGCTCTCCCCCGGCTCCTGCTGCTCCCCGTGACTGGGATACTCGCGAAAGACCTGACAGAACCGTTCCCCGGCGGCGTTCACCGTCGTGCTGGGGACCAGGATCCGCTGGGTCGTTGGGTCTGTTTCCACCTGGAAGCAGGGCAGGGTGTAGTACTCATAGATGGCATAGGTGTACTGGGTCACGGTCAGCTCGCCGCTCCAAGGGGCGTCCCGCAGGCTCTCCTGTTCCAGCAGCTCCTTAGCCTGATCGGCGTTCAAAAGAGTCTCTCGGGGCAGCACGGTCTGATGGAGGACCGCCGTCACCGGCTGGCTGTCGGCCTGCACCATGAAGCGTTCCGCACTGACTGCATCGGCCCCGGCCAGCGGCAGGGCCATTTGCACCTCCGCCGTCTCTTCGCTGGGATTCTGGAGAGTCAGATCCAGCGTATAGGTTCCTCCGGGCTGCATGGGATCCTCCGCCTCGGCAAGGGCAGGCAGATCGAAGACCATCTCGCTGTGCTCCAGCTCCACCGCCGTTTCCCCCTGGACCAGGGGAGCGAAGGCATCTGCGCCTGCCGTCCTCTCATCGGGATCCTGCCCATTACAACCGGCCAGCAGCAACAGGATGCTCAACGCCGCCAGCAGGATACGTCCTTTCGGTTTTCTGTTCATTCGTTGGACCTCCTTATCCCTTTCCCCTGCGACCGGATCCGCAGGACATTGAAAAGACGCCTCTGGGTGAGGGGCGTCTTCAAAGCTATTTCTGCTGGCCCCAGCGGCCGCCTCCCCGGCGGGTCTCGACGCCGGCGCGCTTGAGGTCGGACATCTTCTCATCGCTGGTCTGCTTGAACCGGGACATCATGTCCTCAAAGCTGCCGCTGTCATTGCGGCGGCTCTGCCATTCAAAATCACCCGGACGGCCTGGGCTGGGCTCCGGATCTCGAGGCGTAGGACGGGGCTGTCTGGGTCCAGATCTTCTGGGGAAGTTCTCCCCCTTGGCGCCAGGCGCTTCCTGCCTTCTGGGACGACGCTGCTGGGACTCGGGCAACGCCTTGCGAATGGACAGGCTCACTTTCCCGTTTTCTCCCAAGGCCAGCACCTTGACCTTTACGGTCTGACCCTCGGTGACGAAATCCTTGATGTCGTTGACAAAGGTCGGGGCCACTTCCGAAATATGGACCATGCCCGTCTGACCGTTTTCAAACGTGACGAACGCACCGAACTTGGTGATACCGGTCACTTTGCCCTCGTAGATCTCTCCAACTTCCAACTGCATATGAAATTAACAACTCCCCTACCGCCTCTGCGGGTCTTTGGTCTCCAAAGGAGGAACGCTCATCCGCCGCCGCCAACATCGACAAAAACGCGCTCGCCGGGCTTCCCGTAATCCAGATCTTCCCGGGCCTTGCGTTCCACATAATCCCGAACGCCCTCGTCGCTTTCCAAGGCGTCCACCGATTTCTGGACCTCTTCATTGCGCGTCTGCTGTGCGGCGATCTGGGCATTGAGCTCCTGCAGGCGGGCCTGCTTTTCATGGATATCCACTTGCCAGATCACCAGCCAAATGACCATCCAAAGGGCCAGAGCCGCTGCCAGCAGCAACAGGGCGATCCGAAGCAGCAGGGACACCCGTGAGCTCTTCACTTTTTCACGGGCCATTCCGATCCCTCCTGACCACGCCAAAGACTTCCTCGTTTATCTATTATATACTTTCTCCCCAGGGGTTTTCAAGCCCTTTTTTGCGCTTTTTTCCCCTTTTTGCGGACTTTTTTCCGGGACTGCGACCGTTTTCGTGTTTCTGTGCGCCAGTGCGGCAGCAAACGCACCGTCTTTCTCTGGAGAAAGCCGCTCATTCGCGCAAAAAACTTTTGCAGTTTCCGTGCACCGCCGCAAAAGAGGGGCGTGAACACCGCAGCCGCAGACCAGCCCCCCAGCAGCTGAAGCACCGCCTGAAAAAAACGCAGCCGACCGTGATCCACCGCAAGGGCAGCCAGAAACACGACGGCAGCGCAGATCAGACAGAATCCGATGTCCAGCGCCCCGGTAAGCCAGCGGCCGGCGCGCATCAGGACCCCCAAGCAAGCGACCAGCGCATAGAACGTTCCTAGGGCTGCACCGGAAGCCAGGCAGAAAAAGACGACCTCCCAGACCCCCGCGGTCATCTGAACAGCCGTCCGAAGAAGGAAGACGACGGGGCCGAACGGGTATAGGAGAGCGCCCCCACTTTGCCGGTGACCAACAGATCGCCGGTCTCAGCGCTGAGGCTCTCGATGTGCAGCTGCTCTCCCTTGATGTTGAGCTGGCCCAAGTCCGTCTGTGCGGTGATCAGCTCCGGTCCGAAGGAGTCCACCTGACGGATGCCCGTAGCGACCAGACGCTCCCGTGCATCCAGGGTGAGCTGGTGCTTTTTCATCGGTTTCGGATTCTCAGTCATAAGGGTCCTCCTTTGTGGCCTGTCGGCCGGTCCAGAACATCCTTATGCACCCATTCCCCGGTCTATTCCTCCAGGATGCGGTACATATCCGACGCAGCCTCCTTGCGGACCGTTTCCTCCACGACCAGGACCTGGGCCTTGAGAGTGCGCTCCCCCAGAAGGACAGTGAGCACATCGCCCACCTTGACGTCGTACGAAGCACGGGCCACCTTGCCGTTGACACAGACCCGTCCGGCATCGCAGGCCTCATTGGCAACAGTCCGGCGCTTGATCAGCCGGGACACTTTCAAATACTTATCCAGCCGCATGTTGTGTTGCTCCTTTCTTGAGATCGAAAAAGAAAACGGGCTCGGGAAAACCGAGCCCGCGACCATCGCAGTAAGTGGGACTTACTTGTTGACTGCATCCTTCAGGGCCTTGCCAGCCTTGAAAGCAGGTGCCTTAGAGGCAGGGATGACAATGGACTTCCCGGTACGGGGATCCCGGCCGGAGCGAGCCGTACGGGTGCGCACATCGAAGGTGCCAAAGCCCACCAGCTGGACCTTCTCTTCCTTCGCCAGAGCCTCGGTAATGGCGTCCAAGACAGCCGAAACCGCCGCGTCGGCGTCTTTCTTGGTGATACCAGTACGGGTTGCTACCTCGGCGATCAATTCGCTCTTGTTCATGTGGATGACCTCCTAATTGTTGTTTGCGGCAATGACAGGGGGCACCGTTTCTTTGACATTCCATCCCCACTATTCGCTCTGCCATTACCCTATACCGCGGCTATTCTACCACATCTATCCTCGTTTTTCAAGGGTTTTTGCAATTTTTTGTCCGGGTTTTGTGCGATTATTTTGTGATTTTGTTTTCTGCCCGAACATCCAAAGTCCAAAAAAGTACAGAATACCGCCAAAAAGTACGGCTGCACCCAGCCCGACCAGTGTTCCCAGTCTGGAAAAAGAAATGCAATTTTCCAGCTTTTTCCAAGCAAAAAAGGCCCCTACGGCGCAGATCCCTCCGCAGCAAACAGGGGGCCAAAAAAGTTGCCGCCAAGGGAGACGGATCTTCGTCACCCGCGTGAGCAGGATCAGTTCTCCCAGGGTCAGAAAACAATAGCAAAACAAAGTGCCCAGAGCTGCCCCGAAGACATGGACCGTTTCCAATCCGCACAGGAACCGGTTGGCCAAAAGCTTCAAAGCCATCGCGGCCAGGAGCAGCTTCACAGGGAGGTCCGGCCGTCCAACCGCCTGGAGCAGGCTGGAGAGGGGCGTGCTCATGGCGGCAAAGATTGCCGCCGGTCCCAACAGAGCCAATACCTCCGCCACCAAGGCGCTGGAGGGCGCATCTCCATACAGGAGGCGGATCAGCGGCTCGGCCACCGCACTTAAGCCCAGACCGGCCGGGACACACACCAGAGCGGTCACCCGGAGGACCGCAGAAATGCGCTCCCGCAGCAGGTCAGGATCCCCTTGGGCCCAAGCCCGGGTCACACTGGGCAGAGCGCTGACTCCGATGGCTTGACTGAGCGCCGGGACCAGCAGATAGACGGTCATGGCCAGCGTGTAGCAGCCGTAGAGAAAAGTAGCCAGAGAAGCCGGGTCGGTTCCGGAATCGGCGGGCAGGATCCCGGCAAAGCGGTCAGCAAAACCCGGATGATCTGCGAGGAGGGCGGTGAGCCTGCCCTGCAGCACCGTGGCGTCGATCAGCCCAGCGGAACTCGCGGCGACGGAACCCACCGCCACCGGTGCTGTGACCGCTGCCAGTCGGCGAACGATGGCCCGATTCCTGCGCTCCGGGGCCGAGCCGCACAAAAGAGGAGATGCCGGCAAAGCACGATGGGCACGAACAGCCAGGTACAGCAAAGATGCGGCCGAGCCCAAGGTCACGCCTAAAATAGCACCGGCAGCGGCAAAGGAAAGCTCCAGGAGACGGGCCGCCTGAGGACTCTCCGGGACGAAAGAAAACACGGTTCCCTGCTGGGAAAACTCCCGGTGTGCAGCCTCCAGGGACCAGCGGCTCAAGGAGATCCCCAACAGCAGCTTGATACCCGCCTCCAACACCTGAGAGACCGCCGTGGGCGCCATTTCCTGCAGCCCCTCGAACCAGCCCCGATAGACAGAGGCAGCGCACCCCAGCAGCACCGCAGGGGCCAGAGCCAGCATGGCGGGCAGGGCACGGTTAGAGCCCATGACCCGCCCACAATAGAGGGGAGCAAAGGAGATCATCAGCGCTGTGGCCAGCAGGCCTAAGGTCAAAAAGAGGGGCATGGCCACTTTTTTGACTTGTAGAACCTCCCGCCAACCGCCTCGAATGCGGCTTTCCGACACCAAGCGGGACACCGCTGCCGGGAGCCCCGCCGTGGCCAGAGCAAAGATCGGCGCCCAAAAACTGTACGCCACATTGAAGAGGCCCATCCCGTACTCGCCGATCGTGTATTTCAACGGTACCTTGAACAGAGCCCCCAGCAGTTTCACGACGGCCATCCCCACCGTCAGCACCGCGGCCCCATAGAGAAAACCACCGTCTCGGCTGCGACCTCGTTTATGTTGCATGTGCTCATCCCCTTTTTCCCATGTGTATGGAACAAGGAGACAAAAAAGAAGAAAGCGGGCGGCCGCTCTCCGCAGGGAAAGCCACCGCCCGCTAAACAGATCGCAGAGCGTTTATTTTTTGTAGAACCGGAAGGCTTTGAAGCAGGTTTGCTGGGCAAACCCGATGCGCAGATTGACCAGACCCTCCCGGGGCTGGATCTCACATCCCGCCAGAGCAAACTGGGTCAGGCTCCCTGTGCCAGGCGCGTGCACGGTCCCCAGCAATGCCCCGGTATCCCGATCCCACAGGGTCATCTCCACCGCAGCCGCAGGCGAGGCCAACCGCACCTCAAAGGCGTTGCATCCGGTCAGATCCAGGCTCTCATACACGCACCAGCTCCTCCAGTCCTCCGCCTCTAAATAATGCTGCATGTCGGTCTTGTCGGTGAGGAATTCCACCCGAGCATAGTCCACCATGTCCAGCGGATCCACAGGGATCGTGCCGTCCCGGCCGGAGACAACTTCGCCCGCCAGGGTGATCTCGGCCTGGCAGCGGATGTCCGAGCTGGAAGCGCCGATCAGCAGCGTGTACACGCCTTTTTCCACCGCATAGCGCTCTGCACCGGTCAGCCAAATGGCTAGATCTGCCGCCTCAAAGGTCAGCCGCACGGTCCGAGTCTCTCCCGGCAGCAAATGGACCCGAGCGAAGGCTTTCAGTGCCTTTTTGGGTCGTGTGAAAACGGACTGAGGTCCCGCCACATAGAGCTGGACCACTTCTTCTCCTGCCAGGTGCCCGGTGTTGGTCACGGGGACTTGCACGGTGATCGGATCCTCCGGTCCGTAGTCCGTGCGATCCGTCCGGGGTTCACCGTAGGCAAACGCAGTGTAACTCAAGCCATAGCCAAAGGGATACAGCGGGGCACCGTCAAAATATAGATAGGTGATCTTGTTTTTCTGGATGTCGTAATCGGAAATAGCGGGCAGATCCCGTACGGACCGATACCAGGTGGTGGGGGTGCGGCCGGCAGGATTATTCTCACCGAACAAGGTCTTGGCTGCAACCGTGCCCAGGCAGGGGCCCAAATGGCTGGAACACAGCACCGCGGCGGCCAGTTCCCGTTCCTTTTGGATGGCAAAGGGGTAGCCGGTGATCAGGTACAAGACCGTATTGGCGTTGGCGCCGACCGCGGCTTCCAGCAGGGCCGTCTGGCTTTGGGGCAAGCGGAGATCCGGCCGATCATACTCTTCCCGGGCATTGATCAACGGATGATTGCCGCCGCACACCACGGCATAATCAGCAGCAGCTGCCAAACGTTGGGCACGCTGGGCGCCGGAGGATACGATCTCCACAGCGAACAGCCGGTCTGTACTGTCTCCCGGCCGTGCGGCGGAAACCACCCGTCCGTTGGAATCCACAGCCACCTGGCGATCCTGCCAGGTATCGAAGGAGAAGATCCCAGCACCCCGATCCTGGGCCTTCAGCATTTCCATGACGAACCAGCCAAAAGCTTTCTCACTGACACAGTTCATGCCCAGGTCGAAGGGATCCGTAGGCTTTTCCTCCTGGGAAAGCTCCGCATTGCCCGCACCTGCGCCTTCCGTGACATATTTTCCGGTGCGCAGGGAGCGCAGCGTGACGGAGCCAAAATCCCAGTCATTGCGTTCAAAGACCTCGGCCTGCTCCACAGAACCGTCCGCAATCAGTCCCCCGCCAGGCAGGAGGCGCACATATTTGTCGGTCTGCAGAGACTTGAGCACCACCCGATCCAAGCACTCGTCGAAGTGCACACGACTTTCGCCCAAGTACTCCCGCAAGCCCTGGACGACCGGAGTCTGATGTTCAGCATAACCGCAGTACCAGCAGGTGTAGTTCTCGTTGGAAAGAGGCCCCAGCACCGCTACTGTACACTGACCGTCGTCCTGCAAGGGCAAAAGGCCCTTGTTTTCCAGCAGGATCATCGATTCCTTGGCCGCTTGGACGGCCAGGGACTTGTGGTCGGTACACGCCAACAGCGCAGGATCCACATGGGCATAGGGGTTGTCGGGATCGAAGTCTCCCAGCATGAACCGCAGGGTCAGGATATCCTCCACCGCCCGGTCCAAGCGCTCCTCCTGCAGATACCCCTTTCCCAGGGCTTCCTGCACCGCAGGATCCACCATATCTCGGGGATCCAGCATCACATCCGCGCCAACGCCCAGAATATCTGCAATGGCATGAGCATGGTCCGGATAGGTGCGGCGATGGGACACGTTCTGACCAAAGTCGCCGCCGTCGCTGACTGCGAAGGTCATACCCCACTCTTTTTTGCAGATCTGAGACACATCGGGGTTGTTCACACCTTCGATCCCGTTGATACGGTTGTAAGCCGTCATCAGCCCCACGGCGCCGCCCTTCCGGATGGCAGGCTCAAACGCTTTGAGGTAGTATTCCCGCTTAAGCCGGGGCGTGACGTTGGCATTGGTAGTCAGCCGTTCCCCCTCATAGTTGTTGGCAAAAAAGTGCTTGAGCAGCGGCGCCGTCTGGATATAAGTGGGATCCTTGCCCCGCAGGCCCCGTGTATAGGCAGCGGTCATCCTGCCGGTGAGACAGGGGTCCTCGCCGTAGGCCTCCTCGTTGCGGCCCCAGCGGGGATCACGCTCCATGTCCACAGTGGGGCCAAACAGCGCCAATGAGCTGGGCCGCTCGGACATCTGGTTGCTGATCCGCACCTCTGTGCCGGCCATACTGCCCAGCTTTTCCATGAGGTCGTCGTCAAACATGGCGGCCATGCCCCAGGGCTGCGGCAAAATGGTCGTCTCCCGCTGGTTGTCTCGTTGGACCAGACCCCGGGCGATCTCCACACCGAAATGGGTCGCGGGGATCCCCAATCTGGGGATCGCATCCTGACGGCTGGTGATCATGGCGGCCTTTTCCTGGAGCGTGAGACGGGCAAGGAGATCCCGGGCTCGTTCTCTGGGAGAGAGGGAGGCATCCTGGAAGGGATAGGTGGTCATCGATGGTTCACTCCTTTGTTGTACAAAATATTTCCATTATCTTACCATTTCGATGCACAAAAATCAAGCTATTTCCCCAATTTACAAGATGCCTCCCCCTGCTTTTTTAGAAATATTGACTTTCCCTTTCCGGGGGCTTATAATGACCTTGGATTGGGGTTCGTCCCCAGATTGAGAAAAAAGGGTGGGATCGATGATGAAAAAAGTCCGTCTTGGCATGATCGGCATGGGCAATATGGGCAGCGGTCATATTGCCAATATTTTGGCCGGAAAAGTACCGGAGATCGAAGTGACAGCCGCTGCAGACCGCCGTGCTGACCGTCGGGAATGGGGCAAAAACACCCTGCCGACGGGCACGCCCATTTTTGAGGAAGGCAGCGCACTGATCCACAGCGGCCTTTGCGACGCCGTCCTCCTGGCAGTGCCCCATTACCAGCATCCCACTTTGGCGGTGGAGGCTTTCGAAGCGGGGCTCCACGTCATGTGCGAAAAGCCTGCCGGTGTCTACACCAAGGCGGTCCGTGAAATGAACGAAGCGGCGGACCGTTCCGGGAAGATCTTCGGTATGATGTTCAATCAGCGTACCAACTGCCTGTACCGAAAGATGCACGAGATGGTCCAAAACGGAGAGCTGGGACAGGTCAAGCGCGTGAATTGGATCATTACCGACTGGTACCGTACCCAAGCATACTACGACTCGGGAGACTGGCGGGCCACCTGGGACGGTGAGGGCGGCGGCGTACTGCTCAATCAGTCGCCCCATCAGTTGGACCTGCTGCAATGGATCTGCGGACTGCCCAAGACAGTGCAGGCCTATTGCCACATGGGTAAATGGCACGATATCGAAGTCGAAGATGACGTCACCGCGTACATGGAATTTGTGAATGGCGCTACTGGGGTCTTCATCACGACCACAGGCGACGCTCCGGGCACCAACCGGTTTGAGATCAGCGGCACCCTGGGTAAGTTGGTCTGTGAGGACGGCAAACTGATCTTCCACCGGCTGAAGGAAGACGAAAGGAGCTTTTGTCAGACGTGCCCCGAAGGGTTTGCCCAGCCGGAGAAAGAGATCCTGGAGGTGAAGACCGACGGAGAAAATCCGCAGCATGTCGGCGTACTGAATGCTTTTGCAGCTGCGATCCTCCGGGGAGAGCCTCTGGTCGCGGATGGCCGAGAGGGCATTCGCGGCGTGACCTTCTCCAACGCCATGCACCTGTCTTCCTGGCTGGGGCATCCCGTAGAGATCCCTTTTGATGAAGATTTGTTCCTGGAAGAACTCAACAAACGGAGAGCAACTTCCCGGAAAAAGCATGTCACCGCAGTCACCTTCTCCACGGAAGGGTCCTACTGAGGAGGTACAAAATGGATACACTGATCCTGTCCGGTTTTTCCGATGAGATCGCACCGGACTTCGACACCCAACTGCGCGTGATCCGCGAATTGGGGCTCAACCACATCGAACTCCGCTCTGCCGACGGTGTAAACGTCTCTGACCTGACCGACGACAAACTGCAAGAGATCAAAAGCAAGCTGAAAAACGCCGGAGTGCGGGTATCTTCTATCGGTTCGCCCATCGGCAAGACTGCCATTACCGAAGATTTCTCCGCCCAACCCGACCGCCTGAAACGCACCATAGAGATCGCACACGTACTGGGCGCGCCGTACATCCGGATATTCAGCTTTTACATCCCCAAGGGGGAGGACCCTGCCTTGTACCGGGAAGAAGTCCTAGAGCGGCTGCATGGGTTCACGGAAGCGGCAAAAGGCTCGAGTGTCACGCTGCTCCACGAAAACGAAAAGGGAATTTACGGCGACAACGCTCCCCGGTGTCTGGAGCTCCTGAAGGCATTGGCAGGACCCGATTTCGGCGCGGTATTTGATTTTGCCAACTTCGTCGAAGTCGGGCAGCCCCCCAAGGAAGCCTACGAACTGTTAAAGCCGTACATTCGGTATGTCCACGTGAAGGACGCTGTGTGGGACACCAAGCAGATCGTTCCCGCCGGCCAAGGCGATGGTCATCTGGCAGAGATCCTGGGCGACCTGATCGGCAGCGGATATCGGGGGGTTCTATCTCTGGAGCCCCATCTGGTGAATTTTGCCGGACTCGCTGCTCTGGAAAAAGACCGAATACAGCGCAAAGCGACCTTGTCGGGCCCGGATGCATTCCATTTGGCTGTGACATCACTGCGGGAGCTGCTGGCACAGATCCCCGCTGCCCGGGAGGTATTGGCATGAAATCCTTAAGAACGGCTGTGATCGGCTGCGGCGGGATCGCCCAGACTCACGCGGAGGTGCTGTCTACCCAAGCCACAGCTCAGGTAGTGGCCTATGCGGACGTGAAATTGGAACGGGCAAAGGCCTTGGCCAAAAAATATGGCGGCAATGCTTATGGATCCATGGAAGAACTGTTGGACCGTGAGCAGGTGGATGTGGTCCATCTGTGTACGCCGCATCCCCTGCATACCCCCATGGCGCAATTGGCGGCGGAGCACGGCATCCATGTATTCAGTGAAAAACCGCCTGCTGTGAACGAAGCGCAGTGGGAAGCCTTTGCTGCCTTGGAAAACAGCAGGGTCCGCATCGGCGTGTGTTTTCAGAACCGCTATAATGTGGGGACGCAGTTCCTCAAGGATCTGTTGGCGATCGGAAAACCTGGCAAGCTTTTAGGAGCGAGAGCTTTCGTCACCTGGTACCGTCCGGCGGAATACTACACAGACAGCGATTGGCGAGGCAGTCTCTCCACCGAAGGAGGCGGAGTGCTGATGAATCAGTCTGTCCACACCTTGGACCTCCTCTGCTACTTCATGGGCCGCGCCACGGGTGTAGATGCCTCTCTTTCCAACCATCACCTGCAGGGCGTCATTGAGGTGGAGGATACCTTTGAAGCCCGCGTGGATTTTGACGGACGTCCGGCTGTCTTCTTTGCTACCACGGGCCATGTAACCGATTCTCCTGTGCTGGTGGAGCTGGTGTGCGAAAACGCCACCCTGCGGGTGGAAGAACCAGAAGTCACTGTGCGTTGGAAAGACGGCAGTGTGGAACACCATTCCCTGACGGTCCCGGTCTCCCCAACAACAGGCAAATCCTATTGGGGATCCAGCCACGGCATCTGTATCGCAGATTTTTACGACTCCATCCTCACCGGAAAGCCCTTCCGAAACGATATCCCCGGCATACGAAACACTGCAGAACTGCTGCTGGCTGCCTACCGTTCTGCGCGAAACGGACAAGCCTGACGGAGGATCTCCATGACACTGTATGTCACACGCCACGGAGAAACTGCTTGGAATGCAGAAAACAAGGTCTGCGGCCGCACAGATGTGCCGCTCAACGATAAAGGCCGGGAACAGGCAAGGGCCTTGGCAGAGAAGCTGGCTGGGCTGAACATCCACCGGATCCTGACCTCGCCCCTTTCCCGTGTGCGGGAAACTGCGGCCATCATCGCCCAAAAATGTCCTGCTCCCGTTCAGGTAGAGCCTCGACTCATTGAACAGGATTATGGCATTCTTGAAGGCACAGACCGGTTGGGAGAAGATTGTCTGAATCATAAGCGCATGTTCGCGTTTCGGTATCCGGGCGGCGAATCTATGATGCAGCTGGCCGGACGGATCTATCCTCTCCTGGACGAGTTGCAGACCCGGTACCGGGACGAGTCCCTGTTGCTGGTCTGCCATGGCGGTATCTGCCGAGTGATCGATTCCTATTTTTCCGATCTGACCAACGACGCGTTTTTTCATTTCAGCATGCCCAACGCCGGACTGCTCACATACACACTCTAGGCTTCGGTCTCCACGCCCCACGGCGGGGGTCAAGTCCAACTGTTTCGAGAACGATGCAGGCCCCCCAACATGGAGGGCCTGCCTGTTTAATTATTATTTGATTTATCCTCGGTGGATCTGTAAACTGCCAGACTGAGTATGGAAATGAAAATCCGTTTTTCCAGCGCCATAGGTAAGCTCCCCCTGCCCCACCGAATGGGTCCCGGTCCATGAGAAATCGCTCTCCGGCACGGTCTTTCCCCCGCGGTAAGACAACGTAAAGCCGCTTTCGGAATCCGGCAGAATGACATCGGCATGACCGGAGAGGGTCGATACCTCCAACTCGCCGGGCATTTGCGAAAAGGACGCCTGCAGGGACGAGGAAACGGACCCGATGTGTGCCGATCCCGGCACCACAAGACCGTTTGCTTGAATGCCACCGGACGTCCCGTTGAGCTGCAGATCGCCACAGCACGAAAGATCTCGGACCGTAAGCTCGCCAGAGGCGGTCGATAGGGCTGCATCTGCACCTACCTGATAATCGCGAATAACGACCTCGCCTGACGCCACCTGAACGGTCAGATCTTCTCCAATGCTGCCGCTGTTCAGCGTGACACCGCCGGAAGCGCTATGGAAGGACCCCTCCCCTGCAACGGTGAGTGCGTCTCCCTGGATCCCACCGGAGGCTGTCCGGATAGACAGATCTTCCTCACAGTGCAGGTGCTCTGCACGGACCCCTCCGGACCCGGCTTGGACCGTGGCCTCCCCGGCGACGTGGATATCTTGCATCTGGACTCCGCCGGAGCCGGTTCGCACGGATAGTTCCTCTCCGCACTGCAAACGCTCTGCATGGACGCTTCCGGAACCGGCCTGGACCGTGGTCTCCCCGAGAATCTCGCTTTCATAGAACCGGATCTTCCCGGAACCCGTTTTCAGGGACAATTCTTCCCCACAATGCAACTGAGCCGCTTCGATGCTGCCGGAGCCGCAGGTGACCGTCACCTGCTTTGCCTGCACGCCTTGTACGTCTGCACCGGCTGAACCACAGTTCACTCGAACGTCTTCCAGTTGGTCCATCAAGGCCGTGGGGATCCACACCCGCAGCTTTTTCCGGATCGTTTTTCCCCCCAAGGTCTGTTGATCCGATCTTTCCTTTCTGGAGGTATATCGGATCACCAGTTCGCCTTCTTCCAGCCGGCAGGCCATCTTTTGATTTTCATCCAAAGGACGGGCCGCAGTCTCCTGCACTCGGATCATCGGATCGTCGTGAGGACGCACCGTGACATTGCCCGAAGCCCAATGGATGTGCACCGAATGCAGCTCCTGAGGAGTCAGTTCGACCAAGCTGGCTACTTGCCACTCTTCTTCCGAGGCAGGCTCCGGAATCTCCGGAAGATCTTTAAGCTCCGGAACATCTGGAATCTCCGGTATACGCGGGATCTCCAAGTGGTCGAGAGTCTCCAACTCGTCCGGATGCAGCGTCAACGAAATCGGCTGCGATCGTTTTTGCTTGTCAAAAAACATCTGCCACTTTTTGCCGATGTTCTGCTTGATCGTGCTGCCCAAAGTCTTCTCGGAGCCGCTCTTGGAAGTCGGAAGCTCCCCTTCGACACTCTCCTTCGGCGGGGTGGGTTTCTCGTCTGCTGTCTCTCCCAGGGCATCCAGCAACCGCTGGGCATCTTCCTGAGTGATGAGGCCGCTTTCCAGCATTTCCAGGATCTTCCGTTTCTCTTCGCTCATATTCATTTCCTGCCTTTCAGTTGATTCAACGCCTCGACCGCGGTGTCCACGTCCAACTCTCGGTTGGCCAGACGATCCAGAATGTCGGCACGCTCTTCCCGCTCCCGCACTACACGAAGATCCCGCTGCTCATCCAGATCCAAGGCAGCCAAAGCGGCCTCCAACATGTTTTTTACAGTGGGATAACTGACGCCCAGAGCCTTTTCCACTTCTTTGATGGATCCCCTGCAGCGCAGAAAGGTCTCCACAAAGCGCAGATGTTTTTCCTCCAGCCGGCAGAATCGGCAACCTGAAAAGCTGCCGGTCAACTCGGTGCCGCAATGCCCGCAGGTCAGGCGGGTAACAGTCAGAGGTTCACCGCATACCGGACACCGGCTGGGCATGGGATATGTTTTTTGTATCATATGAGTCTGCTTCCTTTCATAAATAGATCTCTCGAGAGAACGATCTGAAAACAATATACGCCTTAAAGTTGATTTTGTCAAGCCATAAATTTAAAAAAATCAATTCTTTTCTTAAAATTTTTAATTTACTGCTTTAAATAGGTTGCAAGATCGGACTGTGAGAAAGGAGGGCACCCTGTTCCAATCCGCGCAACCAAAAAAAGACCGGTGTTTCCACCGGTCCTGTTCTATTCGTCATGACCTTGGGTCACATACACCAGCCCAAAGCCGCCTGGTCCCACATGGCTGCCGATTGCCGCACCCACGTTGATCACCCTCTCTGGCGGGACCGACACTCCTTCAGCATTCAGCCGATCCGCCAGTACCAAGGCATTGTCCCGATAATGGGTATACATCACATAGAAAGGGAACGATTCATCCGGCGGCTGGCTCTTTACATGGGTCACCAAACGGGACATTCCATGACCGCGCCCTAGGGCTTTTTCAGGGATAGTGACGTTCCCGTCTAAAGACACCGAGATCATGGGTTTGATATGGGTCAGTCCACCAATGGCTGCGGCGGCCGCAGAGACCCGTCCCCCACGGCGAAGATACTCCAGGGTATCGATACAGGCAAAAAGGCTGATCCTGGGCCGGAGCTCCTGCACAGCCTGGGCAATTTCGGCTGCGGAGCGGCCCTCGTCCCTCAGGCGAACGGCATACTCCACCAGAATACGCTGCCCGCCGGTGGCGATCCGGCTGTCCACGACACAGCAATCCGTATAATTCAGGTTCGTCTTTGCCAGCTGGACTCCCTCCCAGGTCCCGCTGAGCGCCGAAGACAGGGTAATGACCACCGACTCCTTGCCATCCTGCTGGGCAGCTCCCAGAATTCGCTCCAAGGTGTAGGCAGAAGGCCGTGCGGTTTTGGGCGAGGTGTGTGTCCCCAACAAGAGCTGGTAAAACTGATCTTTGGAAAGGTTCACATTTTCCCAGTACTCCTGCTCTCCAAAAGTCACCGACAACGGGATGCAGACGATATTGTATTTTTCCAGTTCCCAGGGTTCAAAATCCGCAGCTGAATCGGTGATGATCTCCACCATATGTGTACCTCCTCGTCAGATCAGTCGTTTGGGTACGTTCATTCCGACAGCAGTTCCCACTGCGTCTGAGGATTGCCTTGGTCATCCAATGTCCACGAAACAGCAACAGTACCTTTGGGCGTGATCACCGTTCCCGCAGCATGCGTCAGGGCGCCCGGGACCGGGGCCACAGTAAATGCTGCAAAACCCGGCTGGGTCGGACGCACTCCCAAGACCGTACAGGGCAGTTCATAGAGTGCCAGGGCGCCCCAAGCATGGCAGTCGCTGCGGGGATGATCCTGGCTTTCCACGCTGGTGGTTAGGTGATCGTTCACCATGTCTCTCCACGTATCCCATAGCCGGTCGGTACGTTCGTACAACCCCGTTTGCTCCAATGCACGGAACAGATAATAGGCCATGGCAACGGAACAGTGGGGATACTCGTTGGCTGTGATCTCCTCCATCAGGGAATGAGCTTCATCCGGAGCGGCAGTCTTCGTCAGAACCGCAAATACCTGGCAGTGCTCACTGTACCGGTCCACTTTGGGACCGTCCTTGTACAGTCCGTTTTTGCCCAGACAGGTCCGACGGAGGTCCCTCCGGAGATGTTCCGCCCGAACTTCGTACTCGTCTCCCAGAGCGGTTCGACCTACATATCGGGCCAAATCTGCCGCTGCCATCAGCCCATAGCAATAGAGGAAGCTCTCCATGGCAATGGGTCCTTCCTTCGGAGCCAGCGGCACACCGCTGTCCCAACCGGGCACCCAGTCGATGAACGACCAGTATCGGGCCCGACCATTGTACCCGCCAGTGCGGCCCACCAGGCCGTCTTTGTCCAGAGTTCTCCGGAAGTATTCCAGAATACCGTCCACCGTAGGCAAGTGGTACCGAACAAGTTCCCGGTCTCCAAAATACATCATGTGATCGTGGAGCATCCAAATGTAGTAGATCGAAAATCCCGGGATCACATTGGGTCCATAACTGGGATAGCTGGCATTGAGCAGACCGTCATAGCGGGCAGAACGCTTAAAGTCGTCCATACACTTCCGCGCCAACCGATCGTCTGCAGCGACCGCATAGGTAAACAGCATCTGAGAACGGGAATCCATCACATATTGCAGCTGTTCGTAGTACGGGCAGTCCTCATAAGTCTCATGCATGCAGCGGCGCAGGGTGCGTTCACTGATGGCCCTGATCTCCGACAAGCTGGGATCCGACGTCTCCACATGGGTCCGGACTTTCAGCGGGTAGCCCGTCTCGGTAAAGGTGATCCCCAACAGTGTCAGCGGTTCATCGCCTGTCTCGATCTCCAACTTGGCAAACCGTAGGGTCCGGAACCAGAAGGGCTCATAGCTCTCAGGCTGCTCCGGGGTGCCCAGACCCACAGGGATGAAGTGATCGGAAAAGCCTTGGAGATGCCCCTGTGCTGAATCCTCTCGGTCCAATTTGATGCCGGGATCCCATGGATCGGCGCTTTCACCCTGGGAATAGCTCTCCGCGTAGAGGAGCTTCACCGAGGCCTCCCGGCCACCTGCCAGAGCCAGCCGAACAAAACCGGTTGTCTCCTCACCGGCTGACAGTTCGATCACTTCCTTGGCGTGTGCAGCCACGGTGTACGGCCTTTTTTCGCGAAGTAGCGCTGTCCAACCCTCCATCGCAGAGGCATTTGCAGACTCTCGGGACACGACCGGATGCAAAAGGCTCTTCTCCTGCCGGTAAAGAGACGGAATGGGACGAGGTAGCAAATTCCCGGGACTGACCGCTTTGGAAATCTGTATATCCAGATATGGGACAGCAGGCTGCCAGTCAGCATCATCATAGCCGGACAAAAGCCATCCTATTTGCCAGTCCTCACCTACAGCCTCTTCAAAAATGTGAAGCGGCGCAAAATAAGGACTTTCAGAAATCATCCGAGTGGCGCTCCTATGGAATTTCCAGCTGCCGTCCGCCAGAAACTCCTGTTTGTGCCCGTCCACGAACCAATCGCCTTTGAGATAAAAACCCGGCGTCTCGGTACGCCAGATGCTGTGGTTTCCGTCTCCGGACAGAGGATACCGCAGCACGATCGCAGCCAGAATATTCTCACCGGCACGGAGGTACTTGGCCAGGTCCACCGTCTCATAGAACCAGACTTTTCCATCGCCCTTTTCGGGACCGGTCTCCACCAGCGATCCGTTTACATAAAATTTGTATCGAGAATCTGCAGAGAGATGCACAGAAAATGTATCCGGAATGGTCTCTAAAACAAGCGTCTTTCGGAAGTACACCAGCTGGGCTTCCGAAACGAGCGCCGCATGGGGTTCGCCCGTCCAGATCCATCCGGAAAGGGGCAAAGCAGTCCAATCAAAAGACATCTGAGCACGCCTCCATCAGCAGAGTTTTTCCCGTCTTTTCCTATTCTACTCTATCCGCAGTCTTCCCGCAAGAGGCAAAATATACTTTCTTTCATCATGTGAAGCAGTATGGCAAGCCCCCATAACTTCTCTTAGTTTACAGTTGGATGTTCTCCGGAACGCCACACAAGAGCATTGACTCCATTAAATACAAGTAGGGGTGCACTTTTTCAGTATCCTGCCCCAACAGCCTGCTTCGCTGTTGCTGAAAGCGCCTAGGAGAGCAATGCAGCGGCTTCCCCTGCCGCTTTCTCCCAGATCGTGTTGTCCACGGCGGCTTTGACATAGAAGCACCCGTTTCGAAAGGAAGAAAACTTCATCAGGACATCTTGCGCATAAAGGGTCTCAAAGGAGCGGATCTGCTCATACCTCTTGCAAAAGATTTCCTCCCGGTAGATTTCGTACAGATAGGGAGCCGTCGTATACAGCCGGAAATCCACGCGGTCGTCCAGCGCAGCCAGCGTCAAGGGAACGGTTCCGCAATAGCCGGATTCGACCACCAAGATCTTATTTTCGTGGATCTCTGCCAAAAGCGCCTGGAGCGTTTTTTCTAAAATGGGATGTTCGCGCAAGACCTTCCGGATACGCGGCTTGCAAAATTCGATCATTTCCCGATCGTCTGAAACGCCAGATTCGAGCGCCTCATAGATGGGAAGTCGAAGTAGGTCGTCTACGTTCGTCTCGGCGGCTTGACACAGGAAATCCCGATTGATCATCCATGGGTACAAGCTGCTTTGGCCGCAGTTGCGAAAATAGAGATACGGCAGAAAGGTATCGCGGAGCAGAAACACATAGGCGGTATCGGGCTGTCGCGGGATCCACTGGCAGTACTGCTCCAGGTCTGAAAGAAACGGATTGCCGGATGGGACGGCGCCGTTTCGGAGATATTCCGACAGCCGACTGCAAACCGTTTCCACTTCCAATTCCGTATCGCCATATTCCACGCTGGCAAGGATCCCTGTTTGAATCGGGAACGGCCGCTCGTGATGCGCGTTCAATATGGCATGCAGTCTTGAAACGGCGCGGTATTTTTCTTCCAGTGTGCGGTACAGCACGGTGTATCCCTCGTCGACCAGATCGTCGAGGAGCTTGAGCAGCTGCTTTGCTGCATACAGCTCGTTTGGATCCAGCACCCTGCCTTCCAACCGTTTCAGTGCATGCATATAATACGTTTCGTTCCATGACAGAAATCCCATGGTTGACCCCCTGCTCTTCCAAAGTGACGAGGAAAACTTTGATTGCCCTTACTTCTGCACGGCCCTATACTGTTTTGCGGCATACAAATACTGCTGTTCGAACGCGCGCGCTGCCTGACGGCTGATCTTGCGAAAGGGTGTCAGCATATCAAAGGCATGCATCCCAGATGGATAGATCTGGCAAACTGCTGGGATCCCTGCAGCTTTCAAATGCTCAATATAGGAAACCGTCTCGCAATAAAATAGCTCCCGTTCTCCCACAAAAGTATAGGCGGGCGGAAGTCCTGCATAGTTCGTTTCCCGGGCGGGCGCAGCCGTGGCGGGGACATCTGTACCGGAAAGTCCTCTTAAGTAGGCAGCCCATCCCTTGTGATTCCGTTTGGTATTCCAGACCAGGCCGTGGTTCTCCCGAGAGGAGGCAGTATCCCGGTCATCCAGCATGGGGTACAAGGGCATCTGAAAGGCGATGTTGACTTCATCAAGACGTCTGGCCTTCAGACACACCGCTACAGCCAACCCGCCGCCAGCGCTTTCCCCGCCCACCATGATCTGCCGGCTGTCGATTTGAAGCTCGTCTGCGTGTTCCTTGAGGTAGAGCAGTGCCGCATAACAGTCCTCCAGCGCCGCCGGATACGGGGCTTCCTTCGCCAGGCGGTATTCTGGCGAAAGCACGACCGCACCGTATTTTTGGACGAGAGGCAGAGCGCGGGAAATATAGACCATCTCTGCCATGCCGGTGATATATCCGCCGCCGTGGATCCACAGGATCCCAGGCGGTTTTTCCTTTGGTTCCTGTCTCGGCCGCAGGAGCAGGCACTTCATGCTTCGCCCGTCCATCTGGATCCTGCGCTTTTCCGTGATCACTTGGTTCATCCTCTCACCTACGCTCGTTCCGTACGATTGTGCTGCCGTACGTCCATCACAATTTCGCCCGTTGAGATCCGTTCTCGTTCCTACAGCAAGCCGATTCACTTTCTGAAAAAACGAGAGCGCTTGTCCATCCTAGATCTTCTGCAAGGCTTCGACTTTAGTATACCAATCGTTTCAGAAAAACACAAGATGCGGTTTACTGGTTGCCAATTATAAAGAAAGAAGATATCTCATTTCTGTAGAAGTGCAAAGCTGTCTCCAATCCTCACGCTTTACATGTATTGGTTGATTGAAGGGGACAAGTAGCCGATGTATCATCATTTTGAGGCCTGAAAACTTTTTTCAAAAAAACGGCATTTGGACTTGACTTTCCAACGGCCTTAGGATATAATAATCGAGCGTCAAAGAAATCTGCTGGTGTAGCTCAGTTGGTAGAGCAGCTGATTTGTAATCAGCAGGTCGGGGGTTCAAGTCCGTCCACCAGCTCCATCGACCTGTTGCAGGGCCTGAAACGGCGCTTTTGTACAACCGAATATATGGGGGGATTCCCGAGTGGCCAAAGGGGACAGACTGTAAATCTGCTGGCACTGCCTTCGATGGTTCGAATCCATCTCCCCCCACCATCTCGCGGCAAGCACAGACGGCTTGCCGCGATTTTTTCCTTGTTCAACCAATACATGAATCGTCGTAATCCAAAAGATCTTTCGCTATTGAAATTAGAGCAATCGCTATGACACACTCTGTTCCCACCCTCTCCGGCTTTCCGGAAAGGGTGTGGTATGTTTTTCAAAGCTTATCATCCACCACTCCCGGATCCATGATCTTGAAGGATACTCGGCTGCAATCGATCTCCGCCATCGCCCCGATGGGAAGAACGGGCATGGGTGTCCTGTGCACAAAATCGCCATTGGACAGCACCGGGATATCTTCCCGTCGAGCTTCATATTTCAAATATTTCACCAGCATGGTTTCTTCTTCCTCGGTCAATTGTCCGACAACGATCCCTGCCGCATGACGAAACATGTCCGCGGCGTCCAAGGCTCGCAGAACGTGCAAGGCTGGCCGGACACCATAGGGAGAGGTAAACTCCAGCATGATGATACAATCCGCTCTTCCGCCCTCGCCTCAGGATGTTCATATAAATACGTGCTCCCCGCCAATGCGTTCGGCGTGGGCTGGGCGCGCAGGCCCCAGATTTCCTCCAGCCGTTTTTCGCCTCTTCCAGAGCTTCTTCGTACTCTTCCTCCGTTTTTACAGGCTCCCCCACCCCTCCCCGTCTCATTTGCCCATCCCCTGCATCCGGCGGTATGCGCCGGGTGTGATCCCGAACGTTTTCCGGAAGGCGTTCTGAAAATAGGCCTGTGAGGAAAAACCCAGCGCTTCGCTGATCTCCGCCAGGCTCTGTCCGGTGAACTTCAAAAGCGTCTGGGCCTCGTGCATCCGGCAGTCGGCGATATACTTCCCAACGCTTTGCCCCACCTCTTCCCGAAACTTTTTCTGGAGATACGCCCGGCTGCGCCCGATCTGTGCGGCGGCCTCCTCGACGGAGATCCCCTCCGTGAAGTGCGCGTGGATGAACTGCATCGCCACGAAGACATCGTTGGAGATCCCCGGCGGCAGCTTGGTCCGCCCCACCCGATCGGTGAGGTCCAACAGCATATTGTATTGCAGATCGCGGACCGCCTCCACCGAAGCGGCACGCTCTGCCGCCTGCACATACAGATCGATGAGCTGATAGGCCAGTTCGACGCCGAGTCCCCCGGAGATCGCCCCATGCTTTGCCACCGAAGCGATCAGCCCGATGAAAACATCCTGGGCCTGCCGCAGGGGATCGTCCGCCAGCTTGCCGGCCCGAAATTCCCGCCCCTTGTTCTCCTGGAGGAACCGCTCCAGCTGCACCACGCTGCCCTGCCGCACCAGCTCTACGAGCTGCAATTCAAAGTAGTACGTTCCGTGATCCTGCGCCTCCACAAAGGGAGAATGCGCTTCATTGGCCCGGCGAGCGGCGATTTCTTCTCTGCTGCCCATCATTTTCCTCCATAAAAGATAAATTTACAATATTCTAGCAGATTTTACAATACACGTCAAGCATGCGGTGATACAATAGAACCATATTCCAGAAACCAAGCGGCGTGCTGCCGCAAAACAGGAGGTTCTCTATGAAACACCGCATTGGGATCGACAAGACCGTACCGAATACCGGTGCACTGGATTTTTCGTATCTGCTGGACGCCCCGGCGGGAAAACACGGGTTCGTACAGGCGCGAAACGGCCATTTCTTCTTTGCAGACGGCACCCGTGCGCGCTTTCTCGGCTTCAACCTGGCCACGCGGTCCAACACACCGGATCACCCAACCGCGGAGAAGCTCGCCGCGCGGCTGGCAAGCCTGGGCGTGAACGTCGTGCGGCTGCACGCAGCGGACGCACCCGTCGGCGACGAGCCGGGCAGCTGGTCCAGCTGCCGCGAGGCGCCGCTGCTGGATTACGAAAGCGGTACGACACGCCGCTTCCACCCCGAAGGGCTGGACCGGTTCGACTACTTCTGCGCCCAGCTCAGATCCCGCGGCATCTATCTGCACATCGACCTGCTCGTTGCCCGGGCTTTCCTGCCCGGGGACGGCGTAGACGCCCCCATGGCCAGCTGCACGAAGCGCTATGCGATGTACAACGAAAAACTCATCGCGCTGCAAAAAGAATACGCCGAAGCGCTGCTCACCCACGTGAACCCCTACACCGGGCTGGCGCTCCGGGACGACCCCGCCGTGATGACCGTACAGATCAACAACGAGGAGAGCGCCATCAAGGGCACCGATCCCGAAAACCACCCGTTCTACGAAAACGAAGTGCAGCAAAAATTCAACCGGTTCCTGCTGGAAAAATACGGCAGCCGGGCTACCCTGGAAAAGGCCTGGACCTTTGAAAACGCCTGCGCCCTGGGCGCAGACGAAGACCCCGCGCAGGGCACGGTCCGGGGGATCGCCGGCAGCTTTTACCAGCCGGTGTGCGAGCCCGCCGGGGACTGGGGCGATACCCCCCGCTACGCGGACTTTATGGCGTTCGGCATCCAGCAAAACCGCAGGTTCTACCAGGACATGAAAGACTTCCTCCGCAGCCTGGGCGTGCAGGTGCCCATCGTGGCCAGCAATCTGACGGCGGGCGCAGCGGACGTGTACGGCCACACCGACGGCGACCTGATGGAGAACAACAGCTATTTCAACCACCCCCTGCTCCCCGTACAGGACAACACCTACCTCGTCGCGGGCCCGGCAGAATACGTCTCCACGGACCCGCTGACCATACAGCGGGGCGCCGGTTCCATGGGCACGACCCTGGTCAGCTTCGGCGCCATCGCAGCGGTGGCGGGAAAGCCCTTCGTGCTCAGCGAGTGGAACGAGTACGGAGAGCACCCCTTCCACTCCACCGCATTCCTGCATACCGTGGCATACGCCTGCCTCAATGACTGGGACGCGCTGATCCTGTACAACCACCACACCTCGGAACGGGGCGACGACCAGCCCGCAGACGAGATCCTCAACCTCTTCGACGTGTACAACGACCCCGCGGTCATCTGTCAGTGGGGCCATCTCGCCCACGTGTTCCTGAAAGGACTGATCGCTCCGGCAAAGCACCGTGTGGACGTGGTCTACACCCAAAACGACCTGCTGACCCTGCCCAATCTCCACGCCATGCCCATGTGCTTCTTCCCCTACATCACCGGGATGCGCAGCGTCTTTCTGGACGGCGGCGAGTCGTACACCGGCGGCGCGGACGTGGCCGTAAACGCCGGATTCGTAAACAGCGCGGATCTCTCCGCCGCGCAGCACAGCGTCTATTACGCCTGGTCGCCCTATCGCGATGCCTTCCGCCGGTATCCCGAGCCCCACCGCCTGGAGCGGGCAAAGCAAGACCCCAACGCCCTGGTCCTCGAGGACATCCGCGCTCTGGCGGGCACCGGCGACTACCGCGCGTTCGCCGAAACGGTGGATCGGGCGATGAAGCACTGGGGCGTGCTGGATGCCAACACGGGCTATGTGGACGGGAAGTTCGTCAGCGACACGGGGGAGATCGTCTTCGATCCTGCCCAGTCGCGGTTCTCGGTGTGCACCCCCCATTTCGGGTATTTCAGCGGTGCGCCGGATGCCTCCACTCCCCTGTCCGAGACCGTCTGCGTCCAGGCCCGGAACCCGCGGATCACCCTGGCGCTGCTGGACCGCGGCCCCGGCGAAGCGCTCCTCACCGCCCTGGGCACCACCGGCATGGACGAGACCTCCTTCGACCCCGGCCCCACGAGGATGGGCATCCCCTTCACGGCGGTGCATCTGCAGGGCAAGCTCTTTGTGGAGACCCTGGAGGGCACGATCCGCGTCCGCGCAAAAGCCGCGACCCTCACCGCTCTGGACGTATACGGGCAGGTGCTCACGCAGCTCTCCGGCGAGCCCTGCGGGGATGCCGTCGTCTTCCAGCTGGACGGCAGTCTCCCAGCGGTACACTACCTGCTGCGCACCCAGGGGTGAGCGTCTCACTCCGCCGACCGCTTCCGATACACCGTCACGACCCGCTCGCCAAAGCTCTGGAAATGGATCTCCTGCAGCCCCTGGCGGGCCAGGATCCCGTCCAGCTGCGCCTTGTCCGCATAATGCCGGACGCTTCTCAGCAGCTCCAGCGCCTCTGCCCGCTGGATGCCGTACAGATCGAAATAGGGCTTGGTGCGGCGGTACCCGCTTTCGTTGCTGGCCAGCACCATCCGGCCGCCCGGCTTCAGGACCCGCGCCGCCTCCCGGAGGACCGTGTCGATCTCCCGGCATTCATCGACGCCAAAGTGGGAACAGACGGTGGAAAAGGTCCCGTCGTCAAAGGGCAGGTCCCACAGGGAGACGGCGATGCCGATGCCCCTTTTCTGGAAATGCCGCAGGATCCCGTCGGCGTTTTTGGCACAGATCAAGTCGATATCTACGCTGGTCAAAAAGTCCCGGTCCGTCATCTGGGCGGCCACCGCCGTGGTCCCCACCCCCGCGCCGATGGTCAGCTCCAGCAGCATGTCCCCGTTTGCCAGCACCTGGTCCACATACGCCTGGATGTGCGTGGCCCACGAAGCGTTTTGGAGCATCTGTTCCCGCTCCGCCCCTCGGAAAAGATTCCCATAGGCCCGGATGAGCTGGGACCCCGAGAGGTCGTCGCAGTCGGGATTCCGCCCGGCATACCACACCGGCCGTCCGTTTTGGGCGTAATCGTCCAGCCGCCTGAGAAACGCCTCCCGGTCGGGGATCTTGCTTTGGATATAGCGGACCGTTTCGGCCCAGGCCGCGTCGGCCCCCTCCCGGGAACGGTCCGGCTCCCATCGGGCCCGCAACCCCGTCTCAAAGGCGATCATCTCCTCCACTTCCCGAAAAAACAGGATCTCTCTGAATTCTCCGAAAACCATGTTCTCGACCTCCCATTCGTTTGAGTAGCGTTATTATACGTCCTCCCCCCGGCAAGAACAAGTCTTGAAATGCCGTGGGATCTGTGGTATAATTATATCGTAGAAAAATGGCTTTTCCCCCCACCCCGCGGCGGCAGGCACCCCCTGCCGCCGCATTTTTGCAGGAAAGCCGGTCCCACAGGGGGCGGGAGCCCCCTCCCGCCGGCCCACCGGCCTGCCATTCTGCTGTCCTGCAAAAACTTTTCAAAAAAATGACCCGCCCTCTTGACAACCCCCGCCCGTTGCGGTACAATCGTTTCAGACATATGAGAACGTTACCATACGCTTTTTTCAGGCATCTGCTCCTTAAAAAGTTCTTTTTGTGCAGCATGGTAACGTTCTCATACAGGAATCTGCAGGCGCATCAGCAGGCTACGGGCCCACCAGGACCCCCTTCGCGCCGGAAAGGAGAACACCCATGAGCGTGACCATGGAAGGGATCGCCAAAGCTGCCGGCGTGTCCGTCGCCACGGTGGGCCGGGTCCTGCACCAAAACGGCTACGTTGCGCCCGAGACCCGCCGCCGGGTGGAGCAGGCCATCCAAACCTTGGGATACATCCCCAACCAGAGCGCCCGGGCCCTGAAAAGCCGCCGCAGCGGGCTGATCGGCAACCTGGTGCTGCAAAATCTCAACGGCCTCTACTATCGCATCACCGATTCCGTCCTCCGGGCCGCCCGGCGCAGGGGCTATCAGCTGGTGACGGTGCAGATCACCGAACCCGGCGCCGATGAGCTCCCTGCGGTGGAAAACTTCATCAGTCTGGGGGTGGAGGGCTTGGTGATCACCTCAGATGCCTTCGTGCCCCCGGCCTGCTTCGCGCTGCTCCGGCGGGCGGGCATCCCCGCCGTGGCCGTGGAGCGCGGCTACCTGGAGCAGGGCGTGGACAGCCTCACCGTGGAGGACTTCACCGGCGCCTACGACGCGGTAACGCGCATGGCGAAAAAGGGCCACCAGCGCATCGCCCTGGTGGCTTCCGCCGCAGACCTCCCCGTGGAGCGCCAGCGCCTGGAGGGCTACCGTGCCGCCCTCCGGGACAGCGGCCTGCCTGAGGACCCGGCCCTGATGGAGCTGGTGCCGGAGTACGCCGCAGAACACGGCAAGCAGGCCGCAGCCCGGCTGTTTGCCCGCCCCAACCCCCCCACGGCGGTGTTTTGCGGGGCGGACACCCTGGCCGCCGGCGTGCTGCAGTTCCTGTCGGAGCACCACCTGCGCGTCCCCCGGGACGTCTCCCTGGCGGGGTATGACGACGTGCTCTCCCGCCTGTTCGCCCCGCCCATCGACTCGGTATCCCTGGTGCTCTCCGGCGCCGGTGAACAGGCCCTGGAGCTCCTGCTCCACCGGATGGCAGCCCCCACCGCCCCCGTGGAACAGCGCTCCATCGCCACCCGCTATCAGGACCGCGGCACGGTCCGCACGCTGCAAGAAACCCAAACATAACAGGAGGGACCCATCATGAAAGACACAAAAACCGTTCGTGTGGTGGTGGCCGGCGGCGGCTCCATCGCCCAGCAGCGCCACCTGCCGGAATACGCCGCCAATCCCCACGCCGAGATCGCCGGCGTCTTCGATTTCAACCGCGCCCGGGCCCAGGAGCTGTGCGAGCGCTTCGGCGGCATCCCCTACACCTCTCTGGAGGCGGTCTTGGCGGATTCCGGCGTGGACGCGGTGAGCATCTGCACCCCCAACTTCACCCACGCGGACTACGCTATCCAGGTGCTGCGCTCCGGCAAGCACGTGCTGGTGGAAAAGCCCATGGCCCAGGACCTCACCGAGACCCGGGCCATGATGCAGGCCCAGAAGGAATCCGGCAAGATCATGATGCTGGGCCACAACCAGCGGCTGGTCAAGGCCCACATGAAGGCCAAGGAGCTTTTGGACGCCGGGGCCATCGGCAACCTGCTCTTCTACCAGCTCAACTTCAAGCACGCCGGCCCGGAGACCTGGACCGCCGACCCCGGAAAAAACACCTGGTTCTTCCAGAAGGCCAAGGCGAAATTCGGCGTCATGGGCGACCTGGGCGCCCACAAGATCGACCTCATCCGCTACCTCACCGGCAGCGAGGTGAAAAACGTCTTCGCCAACATGATGACCCTGAACAAAAAATACGAGGACGGCACCCCCATCGACCTGGAGGACAACGCCGTGTGCATGTTCAACCTGCAAAACGGCCTGCCGGGCATCATGCACTTCAGCTGGACCAACTACGGCGGCGAGGACAACGGCAGCGTCATCTACGGCACCAAGGGCGTCATGAAGATCTTCGGCGACTACAACGACGACATCGTCCTGGAGATGCGGGACGGCGTGCAGGTGAAATACAGCGTGGGCGGCATCCAGACCAACCAGAACCAGACCAAAAGCGGCGTCATCGACGAGTTCATCTCCGCCATCGTGGAGGGCAGAGAGCCCATCGTCACCGGCCTCGACGGGCACAACACCCTGGCCGTCATCGAAACGGCGGTACGCTCCGCCGAAGAGGGCCGCTGGCTGGACATCGAATACTGACAGGAGGGAAAACACATGAAACTGGGCGTTCAGCTCTTCGGCAGCATGCCCCTTTACAACGCCGACCCGGCGGGGTTCCTGGCCCAGCTCCGGGCCGCCGGCTACGAAACCGTGGAGCCCTGCGCGGTGTTCGGTCCCCTGCCGCCCCGGTTCGGCTGGCCCGCCGCAGCTTTTGAAGAGCACTGGCAGCGGGCGAAGTCCCTGGGCCTCGATGTCGAGTCGGTCCACCTCTTCGCCGCGGATTTTTCCCAGCATACCCAAGAGCTCCTTTCCCTCGCAAAGACCTTCGGCATCCGGGCCTTTGTGGTGGGCTTGAACGGCCCCTTCACCCGGGAGGCCATCCAGGCCTTTGCCGCCAAATGCCTGGGGCTGGCCGACGCCCTGGCCCCCCTGGGCACTCAGCTTTGGCTCCACAACAACGCCGCCGAGATCCGGGCGAAGTTCGGGGACCTGTCCGCCTATGAGACGGTCCTGCGGCTTTGCGGCGGCAAGCTGGGCGCCCAGGTGGATACCGGCTGGGTGGTCTGCGGCGGGGAGCCCCTGGCCCCGTTTTTGGCGCGCAACGCCGCCTTCATCCGGTCCATCCACCACAAGGACATCCGCTCCGTTCCCGCCGATCCCGCCCAGACCCAGAACGCCCCCCTGGGCCAGGGCATCGTGGAGAACCTCGCCGCCTACGGCTTCGCCGTTTCCCACGGCCTCGGCCAGATCGTAGATCTGGACAACAGCGCCGGGGATCTCCTGGAGGACTTACAGCGCTCTGCGGCCTACCTGCGGGCCCTTTCGGAGCCGTAAAAGTCCCCTTCGTGCACGCTGCGTGCCGGTTGGGGTCCCGTCCCCCAAGCCGCCGGTCCGGTTTTCCCAGGGCCGGCGGTTTTTGCCGGAGAAAAAAAGCCCCCTCCCGTCCCAAAAAATGCACTGCCCCAGATTATACAGACAGCACAAAAAAGCCTCTAAGCAGGAAATATGAAGATTTAAGCGGAGTGGCGC